>CAXBOF010000336.1:0-3465 GCA_963977205.1 uncultured Phycisphaera sp.
GTTCAGCTTCAAAACGATCAAGAAGCGCCTGGGTGCCAACCCGATCGCGGTGCAGATCCCCATCGGTCACGGCCACGATCTTGAGGGCATCATCGACCTGCTCACGATGAAGGCTTACTTCTACGACGTCGAAAGCCAGGGAGCCACGGTCACGGAGAAGGAAATCCCCGAGAACCTCCTCGAAACGGCCACCCGCTGGCGTCACGAAATGATTGAATCGGCCGCAGCCCTCGATGACAACCTGATGGAGCAGTACCTCGAAGACGAGGACTCGATCACGATCGAGCAGGTCAAGGCTGCCATCCGCAAGGGCACGATCGCGCTCGAGTGCAACCCGGTCTTCTGCGGCTCCGCCCTGAAGGGCGAGAACCCGCGCGATCCCGAAGAACGCTACAAGCGTCCCCACTCCGACAACGCCCCTTTCTCAGGGCTTGTCTTCAAAGTGGTGAGCGATACCCATGGCGACCTGACATACATCCGGGTCTACTCGGGTCTGCTCAAGAAGGGCTCTCGCGTTGTGAACCCCGGCAACGGCAAGAAAGAGAACGTCAGCCGAATCTTCGAGATGCACGCCAAGGACCGCATCCCGCTCGACGAGGTCGGTGCGGGCAACATCGTCGCGGTCGTGGGCATCAAAGACTCGATCACCGGCGACACGCTCTGCGATCAGGACGAGCCGATCATCCTTGAGCGTATGGATTTCCCCGAGCCCGTGATCTCGATGTCGATCGAGCCCAACACGGCCGACGACAACCGCAAGCTGGGCGAGGCACTCGTCAGCATCCGACGTGAGGACCCGTCGTTCCAGAGCCACTTCGACGATGAAACCGGCCAGACCATCATCGCGGGCATGGGCGAGCTTCATCTTGAGATCATCAAGAACCGTCTCGTCCGCGACATGAAAATCGGTGTGCAGGTCGGCAAGCCTCGCGTGTCGTACCGCGAAGCCATCAGCGGCTCGGCCAAGAGCGTGCAGGGCAAGTTCAAGAAGCAGACCGGTGGTCGCGGCCAGTTCGGTGACGTCACTATCAACATCATGCCCTACTCCAAGGAAGAGGCCGAGGAAGCCGGCATCAACTTCAAAGACAGCATCGCCTTCGAGAACAAGATCATCGGCGGCAAGATCCCGAAAGAGTTCATCCCCTCTGTCGAGTACGGCATCCGCCAGACCGCCCTCAGCGGCATCTCGGCGGGCTACCCGCTCATCAACGTCAAGGTCGAGCTCACCGATGGTTCGTACCACACCGTCGACTCGAGTCAGATCGCGTTCGAGCAGGCCGCGCGACTGGCGCTGCGCGAGGCTGTCAGCAAGGCCGGCAGCGTGCTGCTCGAGCCGATCATGAAGGTCGTGGTCATCACGCCTGATGAGTATCTTGGCAACATCACCGGCGACATGGCCAGCCGTCGCGGCATGATCACCGACACCGAGGATCGCGGCCACGTCAAGGCGGTCAACGCCGAGGTCCCGCTCTCGGAGATGTTCGGCTACACCACCGTGCTCCGCGGCATGTCGCAGGGCAGGGCAGCCAACTCCATGGAGTTCCTGGCCTACCGTCCGATGCCCCCGAGCCTCCAAGCCGAATTGGTCAAGAGCGGCGGCTGATCTGTGTCCTGAGATCCCCTCTCATAGAGGTCCGAAAAAACATCACCCGCTCGGGATTCCCGGGCGGGTTTTTACTTCCCTTTGCCATATGGTTGTCAATGCCCGCCCGGGGGTACCGATAGACTCTCTCGGCCCATTGCGTGCCGGACTCTCGGAGATTGAAATGGACTCGCAGCGATACCAAACCGTTCTGCTCTTTGGTGCGCCCGGCGCAGGCAAAGGCACACAGGGCGCGATCCTCGGACGCATCCCGGGCTTCTTCCATCTTTCCTGCGGCGAAGTCTTCCGCTCGCTGGATATTCATTCAGAACTCGGTGCGATATTCTACGAATATTCCTCCAAGGGCGAGCTTGTCCCAGATGACGTCACCGTCAAAATGTGGGCCGAGAACATGCACGCGCAGACTGTCCTGAGTCTCTACAAGACGCACGACGATCTGCTTCTGCTCGATGGCATCCCACGCAACGTCAAACAAGCCGAGCTGATGGATGAGTACATCGATGTTCTCGGCATTATCCATTTGGTCTGCCGCGACAAGGAGGCGATGATCAAACGCCTGCGTCGCAGGGCGCTCAAAGAGAACCGGATCGACGATGCACAGGAAGACGTGATCCGTCGCCGCTGGGAGATCTACGAGCGTGAGACGGCCCCGGTCTTAGAGCACTACCCGGACAAACTGATCCACGAGGTTGATGCAGTGGGCTCGCCCGCCTCGGTTCTTCAGCATGTGCTTGAAGTGGTCGTCCCGATCCAGGATTCCCACTTCAACAATCCGATGTCGGGCGAGGAAGACTAACGTCGATTCTTCGCACGCCAGGCTGCAAAGCGGACCGCATCGACATAGCCATCGACCATGTTTGCCAGCGAGAACCTTTCGGTCGCTGTCGCATGGGCCGCGGCGGACATCCGGTTTTGAGTCGCCGAGTCTGTCAGCAACACTTCAAGCTTGGCCGTCAGGTCATCGATGTCACCATCGCGATACAGAAAACCGTTCTCGCCGTCACGGAGAGCTTCGATTTCGGGGTTTTGCGACTCGACTTTGTCACTGGTGACAACAGGCAGACCGTAGCCCATGCCGTGCAGGATGCTGAGACCGATGTTGGCCGGATAGCAGAACGCGGTCGAGACCATACACCAGGGCGCGATGCGCTCTTCGTCGTAGATCGCGCCGAGAAACCGCACGCGGTCGGCAAGCCCGCGCTCGGCTGCAAGCGATTCGAGACGATCCCGGTCCGGCCCCTTGCCCACGACGGCTACCACCAGCGAAGGGAATGCCTCACTCAGCTTGGCTTGCGCTTCGATCAGCAGATCGACGCGGTTGGCCTCTTCCAGCCGCGAAACAAAGAGCAGAACAGGCGCATCGCCGAGTTTCTGCTCGCGGCGGAAGTCTTCGATGCGAGTTGGCTCATTGACCCATCGCGCGCGGACGGCCTGGATGGGCGACTGATCGATCGCGTTGAGCGCGACGAACACGCGTTCGGGATCGAAACCGGCTCCAATGTACGCGTCGGCAAGCTTGGCGACAGAGTACCGGGCCTTGGCACGCCAGCCGGCGTCCTGCTTCGAGTAGCCGTGGCCCCAGAGCACCGTGCCCACGCCGTTCTGTCGCGCCTTGAGCAGAGCCGGGACCAGGCTCGCGTAGTGCAGATCCCACGAGAGTGAGAGCACATCAGCCTTGGACTGGTCCGCGTACTCAAGCTGGGGAGCGTGCCAGAGCATCGTGCGTCCGAGTACACGCTTGCTGCTCATCGGTACGAACTCGGCCGTGAATCCCTCGGCATCAACGTTCGGGATGCCGTCACGCTCGCCGTAGACCAGCTTGAAATCGATGCCCGGGCGGGACGCGAGCTCACGAAAGATGG
>CAXBOF010000337.1:0-3462 GCA_963977205.1 uncultured Phycisphaera sp.
GGCCTGACCGCCCACGCCTCCAGCACGGGCTTCGAGCCCGGGGGCAAGGGCGCCAAGGACGTCGAAGTCATCCCGCGCGAGGTTCTCTTCGGCAACCCGGAACGCGCCTCGTTTCAGGCCAGCCCAGACGGCAAGACGCTCAGCTGGCTGGCGCCCAAAGACGGCGTCCTGAACGTCTACATCGCGCCCATCGATGACATCGACAACGCCAAGGCTGTCACCAACGACGACTATCGCGGCATCCGCCAGTACTTCTGGGCCGAGAACGGCTCACACCTCGTCTACATGCAGGACAAAGGCGGCGACGAGAACTTCCACGCCTACTCCGTCAACATCGAAACCGGCGAGCGACTCGAACTCACCCCCCACGAGGGTGCCCGCGCGCAGCTCCAGCAGACCAGCAAGCTCTTCCCCGACCACATCCTCGTCACGATCAACAACCGAGACCCGCAGCTCTTCGACATCTACAAGATCGATGTCACCTCGGGCGAGAGCGAACTCGTCTTCCAGAACGAGGGTTACCT
Source organism: uncultured Phycisphaera sp. (assembly GCA_963977205.1). GTDB lineage: Bacteria > Planctomycetota > Phycisphaerae > Phycisphaerales > UBA1924. The sequence continues at coordinate 525 of CAXBOF010000337.1, forward strand.
CGGCTTCAACACCGACGACCAGTTCAATGTCCGCTTCGCGGCCCGCTACGAGGGCGACGGCTCGGTCAGCTACTTCGAGATCGACGGCGACACCGTCAAAGAAGAACCCTACCTCAACGTCCCCAGCGCCGACGCCCTGACGACACAGATCGTTGGCTTCAACACCGAGGGCGATAAGCTCTACATCATCGACAGCCGCACCGGCAACACAGCGGCCCTGTTCGTCCGCGACATGAACACGGGCCAGACCGACATGCTCTACGAGCACCCCAAGGCCGACATCTCCGGCGCGATGGGCAACCCCGAGACGGGCGAGGTTGAGGCGGTCGCGGCCAACTACCTCCGCACCGAGTGGCAGATCCTCGACACCGCCGTCGCCGACGACCTCAAGTACCTGCGCACCGTGCAAGACGGCGACATCTCGATCTCCAGCCGCGTCAAGGACGATACGCTCTGGACCGTCGCCTACGTGCGCGACGACGGTCCCGTCGAGTACTACACCTACGACCGCACCGCCAAGAAGGCCGAGTACGTCTTCAGCAACCGCCCCGAACTCGAAAACAAGCCGCTGGCCAAGATGCACCCGACCGTCATCGAGAGCCGTGACGGGCTCAACCTCGTCAGCTACCTCACGCTGCCCGTCTGGACCGACACCGACGGCGACGCACGCCCCGACGAGGCGCTGCCGATGGTCCTGCTCGTCCACGGCGGGCCCTGGGCGCGCGACCAGTGGGGCTACAACTCCATGCACCAGTGGCTCAGCAATCGCGGCTACGCGGTGCTCTCGGTGAACTACCGCGGATCGACCGGGTTCGGCAAGGACTTCATCAACGCCAGCAACTTCGAGTGGGCCGGCAAGATGCACGACGACCTGATCGATGCCGTCAACTGGGCCGAGGAAGAGGGCATCGCCGACCCGGACCGCGTGGCGATCATGGGCGGCAGCTACGGCGGATACGCCACGCTCGTCGGGCTCACCTTCACGCCCGACACCTTCGCCTGCGGCGTCGATATCGTCGGGCCGAGCTCGCTCGTCACGCTGCTCAACACCATCCCGCCCTACTGGAAGCCCGCGATGGAGCTCTTCAACCAGCGCGTCGGCAACCTGTCGACCGAAGAAGGGCGCGAGCTGCTCGAATCGCGCAGCCCGCTCAACTTCATCGAAAATATCAAGAAGCCGCTGCTGATCGCACAGGGCGCCAACGACCCGCGCGTCAAGCAGTCGGAGGCGGACCAGATCGTCAGCGCGATGACCGAGAAGAACATCCCCGTGACGTACATCCTCTTCCCCGACGAGGGCCACGGCTTCGCCCGCCCGGAGAACAGCATGGCCTTCAACGCCGCCACCGAGGCGTTCCTGGCTGAGCACATCGGCGGACGCTATGAGCCGATCGACAACGACCTCGAAGGCTCGACCATGCAGGTCCCGGCCGGCGCCGACGGCGTGCCGGGCCTCAAAGATGCGCTGGGCACAAAGTAATCCGAACGAGTATCCCGACGGTCATGGGAGTCAGGTGAGAGAGACGGACCAAGACCAGGCCCGGCTTGCGATTGCAGGCCGGGTCTTTTTATGCGCGGCGGCGTCCTGTGAATGCCAAGGCCGAAATCAACACCACCGCGCTCGGTGGTGCCGGTACCGCCGACGCAAGGCGCAAGCCATAATTGCGAGACCCATAGTCGGGAGAGCCGGCGATGTGCGCATTACCGATTCGATCGGGATCAAATTCGGGTGGCAGGTAGTCGTCAATGCTTGATCCATCAGTGATACGAACACTCGCTTCCTCAGCGAGCCAACTCTCAGTCCACTCTGAAGCGCCGCCGCTGACATCGAGCAGCCCCCACGGGCTCTGCGTCTCGGGGTATGACCCCACCGGCACTTGCCACGCCTCAAATCCCAAGGCGTCGTACAGGTTCGCGTTGGTTTCGCCCACACCGGGGACGCCGGTGACGGGCTTTGTGTCCGAGCTGTTGGAGTACTCCCACCAGCCGCCCACGCCCGGGCCGTTCTTGTTCGGATCCCAGTGGGCCGCCTTCATCCATTCGTCGAGGTCGGGAATCCAGAATTTGGCGCCCGGCGATCGCCTCGCTTGATCGGTGTAATCTGTTTCGAGCCCAAAGGTAGAGACGTCGTAAGCGCCGCCCATGAACGCCTCCTGCGTGAGCGCCTTGCCGTTGTGAAGCCAGTTGCAATACACCGCGGCGGCCCGCCAATTGATGCCCGCTACGGGCCAATTGCCCGAGACATCCGAGTACTGGTACGAGCGTTCACCGGTATTCGGATCGGTCCGCAAGCTTGCACCCCAATGCCCCACACCGAGTTCGGCACCCACCGGTACATTGAACTCAAGAGCCCGGTTGACAAACTCGGCCCAGTCCGAAGTTCGGATCTCGGTCGTTGCGATCCGGTACTCATACCCGACCGAGCCGCGAAACCTCAGGTGATCTTCGTCAAACCTGTCGCCGACATACGCGGGGTTGCCCACATCGCCGATCGTGACGAAATCGAAGCCGTAGTTGGGCGGGGCGGGCTGGGCCCCGGCAGCGCCACAACACGCGAGCAGGCCGGCCAGTTTGGTGAAGTTTCTCATACTTACATTCATCGGACAAACGCATCGGCTGTGAGCAATCACGCGCCCATACACTTGGCCATGCCAGAGCCCGCTGACAAACTGACCGAAGCCGAGGTCCGCACGATCGCTCATCTGGCGAGGCTCTCGCCGAGCGATGGCGAGGTCGAGTCGCTGCGGACCGAGCTCTCGGACATGCTCGCCATGGCGGCCGCGCTGACCGACGCCGAATTCGAAGACGTGGACCCCATGACCAGCCCCGTCGAGGCCACCAACCGCCTCCGCGAGGACGAGCCGGGCGAAACACTCACGCCGGGCCAGGTCGAACGCCTCGCCCCCGAAACCGACGCCGACGGCTCCATCCGCGTGCC
>CAXBOF010000338.1:0-3451 GCA_963977205.1 uncultured Phycisphaera sp.
CGGCCGCGTACATTGTGGGCTTCGTTGCGACATCAAATGACGACGACAAGGTTGTTGTTGCTTCAAACCCAACCAATTCGCCCGGCATGTTTGAGTCCGCTTCGTACTTGGTTGGCGATGGACCGACAGAGGTCCGCTCGGACGATCTCAACAACGACGGCTACCCGGATATCGTGACGATCAACGAGAATAGCGGCACTGTCTCTGTTCTTCTGAATATATCTGATCCCGACTCGTTATCCGGTAGGGGGTTCGCTGATCAGATTGAGTTGCCGTTGCAGCTCGATCTGAGCGATCCAGCCCCCCTGCCCAGTTCTGTCGCGCTTGCGGACCTCGATGACGATGGAGACCTTGATATCGCGGTCGTTTCAACGAATGCCGCGGGCGTGCGTGCTGTGCGCAGGCTGACGAATCAGTTCTTGGAATCGGGCGAGATGACTTTCGAATCGGTGGTGGACCTCGATGTCCAGCCGATTGGAGTCCCGTTGCTCGTCCGGGAAACGGATTTCGAGGGCGGGTTCGGCGGTGTGCCACTCAACGATGATCTCGTCGTGTTTATCGACGCTCAGGCGAGCCCAAGGCCGGCACCAGGGTTTGGCCCATCGGGACATCAAGCGATCGTTTCGATCGCCGATCCATTCTGCCTTGCGGACACGAACAGCGATGGCATGCTGAGCCCGGCCGATTTCTCGGCCTGGGTGGCCGCGTTCAACGCCGCATCACCAAGTTGTGATCAGAACGGCGACGGCATGTGTTCGCCGGCCGATTTCTCGGCCTGGGTGGCCAATTACAACGCCGGCTGCCCTTGATTGATAGCCCAAATGAGCCGTTGGAAGACAGTAAGTATATAGTCCGATAATATATGTTATGTTAAATAGGGGCCGGTTCTTATGCTGCGGAGGCCCTTGGACTGGTCCAAGCGGATTCAGACGAGCTTGGACAGCGTTTCCTTCACAGCGTCCGCGATGTCGACGAGTCGGCCCTTGCCTTCCTCGCTGCGGAGCTTGAACTCGACTGAGTTCTCGGCCATCGCCTTGTCGCCGACCGTCACGCGGACAGGGATGCCGATCAGGTCGGCGTCCTTGAACTTCACGCCGGGGCGTTCGATGCGGTCGTCGATCAGAACATCCGCGCCGGCCTCGACCAGTTCGGTCGCCAGCTTGTCGGCGAGCTTGGCCTGCTCTTCGTTCTTCGGGTCCATGACCGTGATCACGACGTGGTACGGCGCGATCGGGACTGGCCAGATGATGCCCCATTCGTCGTGGCTCTGCTCGATGCTGGCAGCGATGGCCCGGCTGACTCCGATGCCATAACAACCCATGATGACCGTGGTTTTCTTCTGCTGTTCGTTCAGAACGGTGAAGTCGAACGCCTGCGCATACTTCGTGCCCAGCTTAAAGATGTGCCCAACCTCGATGCCACGCTTGGCCTCAAGACGAGCGCCGTCGGCCCGCGGCGAGGGATCACCCTCGATCGCATTCCGCACATCTGCGACTCGGATCCGACCCCCCTGCTGGTCCTTTGTGGGCAGATCTGCGCCAAGGTCGCGTCCCCAGATGAATCCCGTGACGTGATGGTCCTTCTCGTCGGCTCCCGTCGCCCAGACGCCGGCGGTGGCATCGGGATCGATGACGAGCAGCGTGTCGTCGCGCGCACCGCACATGCGGGGGCTGACATACCCGATCGCAAAGCCGGCCTCCTTGGCTTCTTTCTCGTCGGCGAGCGTGATGGGGAATCCGACCGCGTCGCGGACTTTGCCCTCGTTCACATCGTGGTCGCCGCGTACCGCAGCCAAGACCCACTTGCGTTTCTCGCCGCCGACCTTAGTGAAGACAATCGTCTTGAGCATGTTCTCGGGTTTGACTTTCAGGTGCTCGGCGACGAGATCAATCCCGGGCATGCCGGGGGTGTGCTTCTTTTCAAGATCGGTCGTGGCGCCTGTCTCAAAGGTCCAGTCGCGCGCGCCGATCTCGCATTTCTCGACGTTGGCGGCGTAGCCGGTCTCGGGGCAGACGAGGATCGTGTCCTCGCCCGTCTCGGCGTTGACCATGAATTCGTGGGAAGCCGAGCCACCGATCGGGCCGGCCTCAGCTTCAACCACTGTGAAGTCCAGACCACAGCGCGTAAAGACGTTCATGTACGCCTGGTACATGCGGTCGTAGGTCTCGTTCAGGCCCCCATCGCCATCGACGGTGGCGTGGAACGAGTATGCGTCCTTCATCAGAAACTCGCGGCCGCGAAGCAGACCGGCGCGCGGTCGGAATTCGTCGCGGAACTTTGTCTGGATCTGATACACACTCAGCGGGAGTTGCTTGTAGCTCGTGATCGAGCCCTTGGCCATCTCGGTGACGGTTTCCTCGTGCGTCGGGCCGAGGGCAGCGTCGCGGCCGTGACGATCGGTGAGTTTGAAGAGCAGGTCGCCGTAGTCCAGATCGCGTTTGGTCCCGGCGTAGAGTTCGATTGGCACCAGCGCGGGCATGAGCATTTCGCTAGCACCGGCCGCGTCCATTTCCTCACGCACGATCTGGCTGACTTTCTGAAGCACACGCATGCCAAGGGGCAGGAAGTCGTACACCCCCGCTCCGACCTGGCGGATGCAGCCGGCGCGGAGCATCAAGCGGTGGCTCGGCGTCGAAGCCTCGGCAGGCGCTTCGCGGAGCGTCGGGATCAGCGTCCGCGACCAGAGCTGGAGCGTGCCGCGTCGGCTGTTGGTGATGGACGATTGAGGTGTGCTGTTCGTGCTCATGGGGCCAACTCTAGCCCGAAAGGCACGCGATCAGGCCCGGCCCGAGGTGACGGTTTCAGCAGGCTTCCAGAGCCCGGATTCGCGGAACAGCCCCAGCCAGCGGTCCCGCTGACGGTGGGCCTCATCGGATTGTCCCCCCCACCACCAGAGCGTCTTGACCGGGACAGCCAGATCCGCTGCCAATTCGACGAGTTGACGATCGGTCAGGTCCGCGTGGGGCGTCTCGATGGAGAGCCCTGCCGATTCCTGCCCGTTGTCAAGACGGGCAAGCTGCTCGACGAGGAGAGCCCGATCAATGATCGACGATGCCAGATCCAGATCGATCGCGTTCTCGTCTTCAGGGCGTCCGGGATGGGCGGCCCAGATGACCCGCTGTGCAGATAGAGCCCCGGCGTGAGCGATGGCGGCAAAGAGCATCGGCGTCTGGGCAGGGCTGTTCTGAGGCACCACAAAGGCATCATCGACTTCGGACCTGGTCACCCGTTTGGCGTTGTAGAGGGCGGTTTGGCGGTCGCAAGCGCTGGATCGATCCCGCTGTGTGTCGCCGAAGAGGTTCGGGAGCCACGCGGCTGCGCACGGGCCTGGAGTTCGGCCTGAGCCTATCGAGACCGCCTCGTCGCTGGCGCACGCGAGAGCTACGAGGGATGCAAGATCGCCATCGAGAAGAATCAACGGTTCCGGGTGCCCTGCCATGGTTGGATTATC
>CAXBOF010000339.1:0-3435 GCA_963977205.1 uncultured Phycisphaera sp.
GGTCATTTCCCCTTCGGTCGGGTGGTGGCCGTAGTCGTCGTAGACGCGGACCGCGCCGCCCGTGACGAGGGGACGCTCGCCAATGAGTTCGAGGCGTCTTCCTATGCCCTTGAAGTTCTTGAACGCGCGGACGATGGCAAGACGGTCAGCGCCGAGCGAGTCGGCCAGCGCGAAGGCCATCGCGGAGTTGAGCGCCGAGTGATCGCCCGGCATGGGGCAGGTGTACTCGGCCGCGGTGTCGCCCTTGTGGCGGAGATGCACGCGGCTTGTTTCGGGATCGAAGGTGATCGACCAGTCGGCGGCGGGGTTGAAGCCGATGGTCTCGATCTCGCAGTCGAGCCCGCTGGTGACGTCACGGCGGTGGGCGTTGTCGTGCCCGATGATGAGCTTGCCGCCCATGCCCGGCTTGGTGGATGCGGGTGGGACGAGCTTTGCGAACTCGTGGAAGGCCTCGACGACGGCGTCGATCGAGCCGTAGATATCGAGGTGGTCTGCTTCGACCGATCCGATGGCTGCGATGCGCGGGGCGAGGTTGTGGAAGGAGCGGTTGAACTCGCAGCCCTCGGCGAGCAGGAGCCCGGGCTGACCGGCCAGTGGTCCCGACGGGATTCGGCTGGCACCGAGCCGAAAGCCGGTCTGATTGCCCTTGGAGTCGAGCAGGTGCGGGCAGGTCGCGCCGACGATGACGCTCGGGTCGAGGCCGGCCTCGATGAGGGCCGCCGAGAGAAGAGCGGTGGTCGTGCTCTTGCCGTGCGTGCCGGCGATGACGACGCCCGACATCGTGCCCATCGTCTGGCCCAGCGCCTCGGCGTAGGTGAAGACTGGGATGTCCTTGCCTGCCGCGTCGAGGACGAGCGGGTGATCGTGCTTGACGGCGGCCGAGATGATCACCGAGCCGGCGCTCTCAGGGAGCTGGGTGATGATCTGCTCGGTCGTGACGGGGATGCCCTCTGAGGTGAGGGCATCGGTCGTCGGCGAGCGGGTCGAATCGGTGCCCTCGATGGTGACACCAAGGGCGCGGAGCAGCCGGGCCAGGCCCGACATGCCACAGCCACCGATTCCGATCATGAAGCACGACCCGTTCGCGGCTGCGAGTGAGTCGAATCCGATGTTGAGTGGAGTGTTTGGCACGGCAAGAGAGCGTATCGGCAAAGTCGCTGTCATCTCCTGAACCGAGCGGGTTTGCGCGCAAACGACAGGTTGTGCATACGATCACCACGATGCAACACCCCTTACTGCCGTACAAGCTGGCGACGCTCTGCGATATCCGCGACGCGAAGGGGCGGATCCTGCTGCTCCATCGCCTGCGCGAACCCAACAAGGGTTTGTGCTCACCCATCGGCGGCAAGCTCGAGATGACGACCGGGGAATCGCCCGCCCAGTGCGCCCAGCGGGAGATCAAGGAGGAGGCCGGGCTCGATCTGCCGATCACCCGGCTGCACCTGATGGGGCTGATCTCAGAGCAGGCTTTCGAGGGCAAGGGGCACTGGCTCTTGTTCTACTACCGGGTTCTGGGGGCGGTTGAGCTTGAGGCCCACGACATGCCCGAGGGGCGGCTGGAATGGCACCACCCGGACGAGCTCGACGGCTTGCCCTTGCCGGAAACCGATCGGCGGATCATCTGGCCCCTGGTCAGGCGGCACGAGGCGACCGGGCCCAAGGGTCGGCCGGGCTTCTTTGCGGCCCATGTGGACTGCCGAGGTCCGGAGATGACCTGGACGGTTGAGGAGCAGTTTGACCCGCTCCCGGCTCAGCGGGCAGACCTGACGGGGCTGGTGTGAACGAACAGGCCCTCCAAACCCGTATACTTCCATCGTGATGCCGAACGCTCAACGGAATGAGCCGAACCTGCTCAGCCAGGGAGGGTGGACGCTTCGGCGACTGCTCGTCCTGTTGCTGTCTGTTCTGCCAATCGCCCTGACAGCCCAACCCGCAGCAATGCCCAGCCCCGCCCAGCCGGTGACCGTGCCAGCTTCCCGGCAGGCCGACCGCGTGGCGATCATCCCGATCCACGAACCGATCGACAAGGTGACCGCTTTCAGCGTGAAGCGCCGGATGGAGCTAGCCATCGCCGGCGGCGCGCAGGCGCTCGTCTTTGACATCAATACGCCCGGCGGCGAGGTGCCTTCGGTGCTGGAGATCTGCTCGGCGATCAAGTCGTCGAGCGTGCCGAACACGGTGGCGTGGATTCATCCGCAGGCGTACAGCGGCGGCGCGATCATCGCGCTGGCTTGCAGGGAGATCGTCGTCGCCGACGGCGCGGCGATGGGCGATGCGCTGCCGATCAGGATCGGCCCGGGCGGCGTGGACGTGGCGACGCAGGGCGAGCTGCGCAAAAAGCAGGTCCCGCCGGTCCTGGCGGAGGTCGTGGATTCGTCGCGTCTTCGCGGCTGGGACGAGTTCATCGTGCAGGCGATCGTAATTGATCGTGTTGCGGATGCTCTTTCCGGGTCAGGAGCCGCCACGGGGCTCGCCGGGGATTGTCGCTGCCAGCAGCGAGGGGCTGTCAGGGATGATGCCAGGTTCGGAGCGCCAAGCGGACGAGCCTCTGGTGCCAGAGAATGACACGGCCTTCCGCCCGGCGACGCCGGCGCTTGAGGACCTGTCGCCCAAGCTGGCCGGCGAGACGAGCGCCTCGTCGGTGCAGGACCTGGACATGCTCAGCGCGGTTTCGAGTCGGCCGGTGCTCACGCAAGCGGATGTCGGGAAGTGGCGCATGGTGCGATACCTGACCAACGGCAGCGGGCCGATCGTGATGTCCACGCAGGACATGCTCGATTACGACTTTGCTTCCAGGACTGTCAACACGGATGCGGAACTCAAGGCATACTTCGGGGCCACGGAGCTTGTGCGGATTCAGCCGACGTGGGCCGAGCGGATCGTCAAGACACTCTCGAACATGTGGGTGCGGATGCTGCTGATAGCGGTGTTCCTGCTGGCGTTGTTTATCGAGATGGTCAGCCCCGGGCTCGTGGTGCCCAGTGTGGTGTCGGGCGTGGCGCTCCTGCTGGTGATGGCGCCGGCGTGGATGCTCGGGCTGGCCGGCTGGTGGGAGGCGATCGCGATCCTGATGGGCGTGCTGCTGATTCTTCTGGAGATCTTTGTGGTCCCGGGGTTTGGTGTGGCGGGCGTGTCGGGTTTAGTGCTGCTGTTTGGCGGTCTGGTGATGTCGTTCGTTGGCGCTTCGGGCGGGCTCTTTCCGAGCACCCCCGGCGGGCAGGCCGACCTGACGCGGGCGGCGGTGACGGTGCTGATAGCCACGAGCGCGGCCGGGGGCGGGATTTTCTTTGTCGCCAAGTACTTTGGCAACCTGCCGATCCTCGGGAGGCTGATTCTTGATGGCTCGCGCGAGCCAGATGATCAGGAACTGAATCTCGCTGAGGCGATGGGCGAAACAGAGGACCTGAGCGTGCTCGTCGGACGCGAGGGCGTGGC
>CAXBOF010000340.1:0-3434 GCA_963977205.1 uncultured Phycisphaera sp.
AAGACGGACAAGCCGTGGCACCCGAGTTCAGCCGTGCCACCGACCCCGTCCGCGGGATCGGTGTGGTTTCGAGTAGGATCGGGGAGCACTGACGCCCGAAGACGGGATGAGTGGCACGGGAGGCCAGTGACACTCGCATGGCTCAGAAGTATTTTTGTAGACTTTTTTGCGTATAATCTACAGCCGCCATTCTCGAATTACACCCGAGAGGTACATACCGCCTGGAGATCGCGATGGACTATGGACTGAAGCGAATGGTGCTGGGCTCAACGGATTTTATTGAACTACCCAAACACGAGGCCGAGCAACTATTTTCAGACAAAGCCCACTGCCTACTCGGTTATATTCTAGAATCCAAATTTGATACCGTGATGCAGAACTACTTCGAATTTGAAAAATGCAACCTTGAAATATCTGCAAATAGAATGATTTTTGGCGGACATGGCTATCGAGAGCTACAACAACAACGAATGCTACTAAGCCGACGTTTCGTCAACGCAGTCTCAAGTTGCCGCACTTACTTAGATCAGATTGATCACGAAACTTCCGCCGAATCGCCATTGCCTGCCGATACAAGCACAAAGATCTCGAAAACCAGAAACGAACAATACGATCGCCTACTAGGCTACCGCGCAATGGAGGCAATTCGAAACTGGGCCATACATCGTGGCGATCCAATTACTGCAATGAATGGCGGATACACACGTGTAGAAACACAGCATGCGATTACTGGCACAGCTGGTGTACTGAGCGCATTTTGTGTCTATCCCGAAATTGATGTTGACGAATTAAAGAGGCGAGGCGGATTTAAGAAATCCGTATTAGAAGAACTCGAAGAGGTTGCACCGCCCGATAGACCGGGAGATCCACCAGGAAGAATTGACGCACGTGTTTTGTTACGAGAATACATAGATGGCTTGAACGAAGTTCATAAGTGCCTTCGAGAGATATGCAGTGATGGTCTGAAAGAGTCTGAAATTCGCATACAAGGTGCAATCAAACGGTTTGAACAGGCCTATCCGAACAATTGGCCTATCTGTCATTGAACGCAATCCAGACAAGACCGTACCTCGTCACGAAGCATTGTTTACAGATGTAATTGAACTACGACATGAACTAGTCAGAAGGAATTCTTGTCGGACCAACATTGTCAAGTCATTTGTTACAGGTAGCACTTTACAGTCGAAGTACGGCTACACGATTCTCCACAAATAGCTAAAGCTCCGGCGCAAACCCTCGCCTCATCGTGTTCTCACAAATCGCGCGGGGCTCGACGAATTGTAACAGATAATCCGCCCCGCCTGCCTTGGAGCCGATGCCCGAGAGGCCAAAGCCGCCGAAGGGTTGGCGGCCGACGAGGGCGCCGGTGATGGTGCGGTTGATGTAGAGGTTGCCTACGCGGAACTCGCGTTTGGCGCGTTCGATGTGGGTGGGCATGCGGGAGTAGAGCCCGCCGGTGAGCTTGTAGGCGTGGTTGTTGGCGAGCCTGAGGGCCTCGTCGTAGGTGTGCGCGTGCATGACGGCCAGCACCGGGCCGAAGATCTCGTCCTTTGCGATGCGGTGATCGGGCAGGACGCCCGTGAAGATGTGCGGCGGGATGTAGTTCTTGGGCTGGACGGCGTCGGCGGCGATGTCGCTGGCTTTGAAGTCGGCGTCACCGAGCGCGAGCGTGCCGCCGTCGTCGAGGCCGGCCTGGATCATGGAGCGGATCTTGTTGGCGGCCTCGTCGTCGATGACCGGGCCGACGTCGCAGGACGGGCTGGTCGGCGGGGCGACGATGAGCGCTCGCGTCGCCTCGACGAGCCGCTCGGTGAAGCGTGTGATGTGCGAGCCACTGGGCCCATCGGCATCAACGACGATGCAGCGCGAACAGGCCGAGCATTTCTGGCCCTGGAACCCGAACGCGCTGGCGCGGACACCGATGACCGCCTCGTCGAGATCGGCGGAGGTATCGACGATGAGCGCGTTCTTGCCGCCCATCTCGCACACGACCTTCTTGACGTGCATCTGACCCTCGTGCATCACGCCGGCGGCGTTGACGATATCAAGGCCCACGGCCTTTGAGCCGGTAAACGCGATGATCGCGGTGCGCGGATCGCGGACGAGTGCAGCGCCGACAGTCTCGCCCCGCCCGGGCAGGAACTGGAGCACGTGCATCGGATCGATCTCGACCTGCCACATCTGGGCTTTGAGCGACTCCTGGAAGATGCGGACCATGCGCGTGGCGATATGGGGCGTCTGCTCGGCGGGCTTGATGACGACGGTGTTGCCCGTGACCAGAGCCGCGGCCGTCATGCCGCAACAGATGGCAAGCGGGAAGTTCCACGGGCTGATGACGACCGAGACGCCGCGGGGCTGGTAGAAGGTTTCATCGAGCTCGCCGATGAACCGCCCGAGGCGCTGGCGCTCGAAGAGCTGCGGCGCCATGCGCGCGTAGTACTCGCAGAAATCGATCGCCTCGCACACATCCCCGTCGGCCTCGCGCCAGGACTTGCCGGCCTCCTTGACCATGATGCCCGCCAGCTCATCCCGCTGGGCGCGCATCAGACTGGCCGCGTAGGTCAGCACATTGGAGCGCAGAACCGGGTTTGCGTTGCGCCAATGCAGAAACGCTTTCTCGGCGTTGTCGATGGCGAGCTTGGCGTCGGCCGCGGTGTGCTTGTCGTTGTCGACAGGCAGAACCTCGGCGCGATCAAGAGCCGCGGCGAAGCTCTCACGGTGCGTGGCCTGCGAGAAATCACGCAGGGGCTCGGTGAAGAACCGCTCGCCGTTGCCCACGCCCTCGACGGCGGGCGAGAGCTGATGGCGCTCGGCGGCGAGATCGGCAAGATCGGGCTTGGGTGTGCCAGAATCGTGCGCACGCGGGTCGATCAGGAGCTTGGCTGGGTCGGCGCTCTCGGCAAAGCCCGCCGCGGCGTGTTTGAGCTCGTCGGCCATGCCGTGAAGCATCTGCAGTTCGATCGCGTTGTCGGGCAGGGACCGGGTCTTGAGGCCCGCCAGCGCGTAAGCGATCGAGCGGACGTTGTGCGAGCCGAGCGCGAGTTTGATGCCGCCTTCTTCCTTTGTGCGCGGTGTAGCGTCGAGGAAGATGTCGACCATGTCCTCGAAGCACGCGTCGGTGTGCCATTTTTCGTTCCACACCGGGCAGGGCCAGCCCATCTCCTCGGCGTGGATGGTCTCGTAATCCCAGTACGCGCCCTTGATCAGACGCACGGTGACCTGACGCTTGTTCTCGATCGCCCAGCGGGCCAGGTCGATCGCGTCGCCCGGGCCGGAACGCAGATACGCCTGGATCGCGATCCCCGCGTGGAACGGGTGCTTCAGGCAGCAGCGCTTGAAGAGTTCGATCGTCAGATCTTTGAGCGCAAACTGCTCCATGTCGAAGTTGATGAACACGCCCTTGGCGACGGCGGCCTCAAGAATCGGATCAAGCC
>CAXBOF010000341.1:0-3430 GCA_963977205.1 uncultured Phycisphaera sp.
TGTCACAACGGTGCATCCCGTGCGCACGCAAACGGAATTCTTCGAAGCGATGCAGCTGCGCCAGGACCCGGACACGCTCAAGGTCAAAGACCGCCCCGGTCAACCGGCCGATCGCGTCGCCGATACCGTCGTCAAGGTCTTGCGCAAGCCAAAGCCCGAGGTCTGGATGAGTCAGCCCGCCCGCATCGCGATCCAGCTGGCAGCGATGTTCCCGCGCACCGCCGATCGGCTGATCTGGAAGAACCGGCGCTGATCCCAATCGACCTCATTTGCGTTCACTCAGACCCGTTCGAGCAGCACGACCGCGTGAACCTCGACAGCCCGGTTCTCCCCCACCGCGTCCACCTTCTCGTGAGTCTTGCCCTTGATGTTGACGAGCCGGGCATCCACGCCGATCAGGCGGGCCAGGTTCTGACGGATGCGGTCCTTGACGGGCAAAAGCTTTGGGCGCTCCAGAATCACCGTGATGTCCAGATTCGAGACCCGGTACCCGGCGCTGCCCACCCGAGTGGCGGCCTCGAGCAGGAACTGGTCCGACGAGGCCCCCTCCCATTGGGGGTCGGTGTCGGGAAAGAGCTGACCGATATCCGGCTCACCCAGAGCCCCCAAGAGGGCGTCCGTCACCGCATGCAGAACCGCGTCCCCGTCGGAATGACTCACCGGGCCCCGGTCGTGTTCGAGCTCGACGGCTCCCAGAATCAGCGGCCGCCCCGGGCCCTCGGGCGGGCGGGGTTCGAGGCGGTGCAGGTCGTACCCATGACCGATGCGATAGGCGGGTCTGGGGCTGTCGGTTGAGGAGTTTGGCTGGGTCATTGGCGAAACTTTACGCGATGTGGGCGATCAAACGCGCCGGACTGATTCTGGGTGGACGACGGAGGCCCAACTCGTCGATAGACTCTCCGGGTCTGCCGAGAGACAGGCCAACACCCGGAGATACGACCGATGACCAGCCGATCCTACGTTCTGTTCGCAGCCTGCCTGGGTCTGATGGGGGCCCTCCTCTCTGGCTGCAGCGCCTCGCTCGATGCGCACACCTACGAGAGCACCCCGATGTTGCCCATGACGGTGACGGTCGTGGACTCCACCACGGGCGAGTCGCTGTGGGCGATGGATGTGCCTGTCAACCAGAAGCTGCGTGTGCGTTTCTACGACGATCGCCGCCCTGATGATGTGTCCGGCAACCGCACCGCGATGATGCGCTGGGAGCTGACGAGCACGGACAAGAGCACCGGCAAGCTCCGCAACGAGATCGCCGTGCCCCAGGCGCACTCCCGCCGAATCGATGTCACGCTGCGTGACATCCCCGAGTACGCCACGAGCGGCGCGTACGTGCCCCCGACCACCAACACGGCCCCGCCTCCCAGCACGGGCGAGATGCTCCCCTCGGAAACCAGGCCGCGCGATCGCGGCGGCGACAACCCGCCCTCGCTCGATCCCGTCGTGATTCCAGACCGCGACGACGGCTGATCGCGCCCGGCCTCACTAGCAGGCCAACACTTGTCGATGACCCTGCCCGACCGATCCACGCCCGGCTTTGTCCGGCGGTGCACCAGTGCCGCTGTGGTGATCCCGGCGCTTCTGGTGCTGCTCGGGCTGGGCGTCTGGCTCTCGGTTCAGTTCGGCACCGAAAGGCTCTCGACGCTGCCCGATCAGGTCGCGCGCACCATCACCCATGAGATCCGCCTGCCACGAGCGCTCTGCGCGGTCATCGTGGGCGTCAACCTTGCGGTCTCGGGCGTCCTGCTGCAGGCGGTGATGCGCAACCCGCTGGCGGCTCCGAACATCATCGGTGTCACCGCCGGAGCCGGCCTCGCGGCAACGATCGTGCTCGTTCTCATGCCATCGGTGACCGCATCGCTCCCGGATGGCCACTTCCTCCGAACCAACAGCGGCATCGTTCTCCCGGCCGGCGCATTCATCGGAGCACTCGCAGCGGGCCTCGTCGTCTATGCCATCAGCTACCGCCCCGGGGCCGGTGCCAGCCCGATCCGCATGGTGCTGGCCGGCATCGCGATCACTGCCATGCTCACGGCCTTCACCACATACCTCCTCATCGCCTACCCCGACCGCAACCAGGCGGCCATTCAGTGGCTCTCGGGCTCACTCAACGGTCGCGGCTGGAGCGAAGTCCACTTCGTCAAGTGGTACTCCCTCGCCGCCCTCGTGCTCGTCGTGCCCATGATCCCGGCTCTCGACGCCCTGCGCCTGGGTGACGACGCAGCCAAAGGGCTCGGCGTCCGCGTGGAGTTCGTGCGGTTCGCAGCTCTGGCGCTGGCGTGCCTGCTGGCGGCCTGCGCCGTCTCGGTTGGCGGCAACATCACGTTCATCGGGCTCATCGTGCCGCACATGCTCAGGCTCATGCTCGGCTCCAGGCACACCGTCCTGATACCTGCTGCGGCTCTCGGCGGCGCGGTGCTCCTGGTCTACGCTGACCTCGGCGCACGCACGGTTCAGCGCCCGCAGGAATTGCCCGTGGGCATGATCACCGCGCTCCTGGGCGGGCCCTACTTCATCCTGCTGATCTCAACGACAAGGTCGATCCGGTGAGGCTCGGCTGCGAGAACATCTCGGTCCGGTTCGGACGAACCACCGTGCTCGGTGAGCCGCAGAAAGTTTCGCTCACACTGGCCGAGTCCGACTTCGCGGCCATCATCGGCCCGAACGGCTCGGGAAAGTCCACGCTCCTGCGCACACTCTGCCGGCTGCAGAAACCAACGACCGGTCGCGTGCTGATCGACGGCAAACCCGTGCGCGAGATGGCGACCAAAGACGTCGCACGCGTGCTGGCTCTGGTCGCACAATCCCCACCCGTGCCGCACGACATGACCGTACTCGATCTCGTCGCCCACGGCCGGTACCCGCACCGGGGCTTTGCCGAGCAGCTCACCGGCAGCGACCGGTCGATCGTGGAATCTGCGATCACGCGATGCGATATCGAATCGTTCACGGACCGCAGGCTCGCGACACTCTCGGGCGGCGAGCGCCAGCGGGCGTGGATCGCGGCCGCTCTGGCGCAGCAGCCAAAGATTCTCCTGCTCGATGAGCCGACCAGCGCGCTGGACATCCGCCACCAGCTTGCAGTTATGGACCTGCTGCGCAGCCTCAATGAGCGAGACGGGATCACCATCGGGATCGTCGTGCACGACATCAACCTGGCCGCCCGCGCGTGCAGCCGAGTCATCGCGATACACAAGGGCCAGATCTTCGCCGACGGCAAACCGAGCGAGGTCATCACCCCAGGGCTCTTGCGCGAGGTCTTCGGCGTTGAGACCGAGATCGCTTGCGACCCCGCAACGGGCGCACCCGTCTGCCGATATCTCTCGCCCATCGGCTGCGCGGCTGAGTGACCACCAAGTTCAATGACAACCCAGTGGCGGAGGCTTCCAGCCTCCGCGAGTAAGCTCTCCTCCCCCGTCGCCGACGGGGGAGG
>CAXBOF010000342.1:0-3422 GCA_963977205.1 uncultured Phycisphaera sp.
ATTCTGGTCGTCGTCTTCCGAGAGCGCGACTGACGTTCCAAACTTGTCGCCAGCGACATCCCCGTACATTGTTGTTATGATCGCGTTGCTGTTGGTTACGTGGAACAGGTCGACCCTTCCAACCACATTCACTGATGTATCCTCTGCCTCTGGGGATCCGACTGCAAGTCTCATCGAATTATCGTCGCCCACAAGGGAAACGCTCATCCCAGAGGCGCCGCCAATCGCATTCGCTGCGAGAATGTCCACAATGGTATCTGTTCCCTGCTGTCCCATTTCCTGGAACGCGCCGACGAGGGGCGAGTGGTGGTAGACAAACGCAGCCCCCTGGCCGCCGTTGGCGGCAGGAGCGCCAACGGCGACGTAAATGTCGTTCACCGTACTTCCCGCGCTAACAGAGACGGTGTATGGGCCACCGTAGCCCGAGCTGAAAAGGTCGGAATTCGTGATAGTTGTTGGTGTCGCGTGGCCCCCCCGGCGGACGATGGCGATTTCGCCATTGCTGCCGGTATCGCACAATCCGCCGACTATCACCGTCCCGTCGTCGTTCGCGTCGACACTGCATGTCGGGAAATAAGTAGTGGCAGCAGTACTAGACCATGATGTACGAGTCACGTTCCTAAGGATTGCGCTGCCGTCCTCGATTGCCGCAATTTGTGATCCGTCTCCCGAGATGGCGACGTAACAGTGTACAGAGACTGAAAATGGATAACCGTCATCGGCCCAGTCCGGGTCGGCCCACGAGTATAGGTATGGTTTATCCACATCGCCTCCCACGACCAGGACGGTGCCGTCGGACGACATGGAAATTTCATCACCGAGCACTTCGTCTGGACCCCCAGACTGGGTCTGCCCCAGCTGTGACCACGAGGCCCGGACGGCAGCGGCTGCCAGTGCCACCAGCATTGTCATCTGCAGGCGAACGTGCGCCCCCTAATACGCGGGGCCGCCGTGGACGGCCACGGCTGCTACGGCCACGGAATCGCATACGCCGCAACCACAACGCCCGCCGCTCCCACGATAATGTCGCACAGGCTGTTGAGCGCCGAATCTGCACCCGGTGATTTCCCAGAGGCTGCGGGTCTCGAGCTCGGATTTGACGAGCCCCCGACCGCGCGGTAGGTGTCGCCGGTGTCAAGGCAGCTCCCGAGTCCGATGCACTCTGCAATGCGAAATGTCGACGCCTTGACGACCCCCGGTTTGGCGTTTTCCATCCCCTCCCACAGGAAGAGTGCCATGATGGAGAGGAGGACCCCGAGCAGCGGATTGTCCGGGTTGCCGTAGTGCGCGGCAGTTCCAAAGAGAAATCCCGACACAGCATGCACCGCAGACCACGGAGTCAGCATTGCGGCGACCGACTCTCCCCTGCCAAAGAGGCTCCAGCCGTCGACAAAGATGGGCGGCAGCTGCCCGGATGGGTTCGCATGTTTGACCCACCCCGGTTCATGGGCGTCGTCTCTACGGCCGGACTGATTCAGGTACAGACAATCGACCCACCCGATGGCGGTTGCAATCCCAAAGGCGACATCGACCCCGAGGCCGACTCCGACCACAATGGCGGCCGTTTCGGCGGATGCAGTGCTCGCCGTGACGGCTGTGGCGACGCCCGTGCCGATCCAGATGAAGCCGTGTGCAATCCGGAACCACCAAATGTTTGTGACATCGTCCGCGCACCGCCGGTACAGGAACGACACGCCTGCAATGGCCACCAATGTGCCGACTGCAATCCCGATGCCCTCCGATCCCCGTGCGGTCGCAATGGTCAGGACTACCGCCAGCAGCTTTCGGATCCAGATGCAGACGAGCCAAAAGAGCTGCCGCCGGATCTCCGCCGGCGTCCCAAGCTCCTCGAACAGACTCATGCGATTTGCAGCCGTCGGGTCCTCGCCATATAGGACTGCCACCCTGGCGTGCTGGGATCACATGGCTCGGGCTGCAGTGGGCGCATCGATGGATCTACTGTGGGTCGCCCAGGAAAGCCCTCGGCGCATCAGCGCAATCGCCCCAAGGATAATAACAGCATATAATCATAGACATTTGGCAGACGCCGTTGGCAGTAATCCCTCCATGCCCGTCTGCTTTCCGGGCCACAGGCCCAACCTCGGCGCTATAAGGCCCGGGCGTGCATTCCGGCAAGAATGGCGGAGCGGGAGTGGGTGGCCCGAAAGTGGGTGGATTTTGGCGTGGCCTGTGTCCACTCCGTATCGTGTGCGGCCTTGTACGCGTTCAGCGGATACTGGGATGACCATGCCGGCGCGCTTCTGTTGGGCATGGAGGCGGTGACGATCGCCTTTCACCTGATGTATGCCATCTGCCTGTGGAACAATCTGTCGTGGGGGCCCAAGGAGAACAAGCCGAACCTGTTCAAGTGGCTCGAATACAGGTGCGACCGGCGGGATCTGGCCCGATCCTTTGAGAGGCGGCGGGCGTGCCGACACCCTGCAGCATTTCTGCAACGATTGGCGCCTTTGCGATAGCGTGGACCAATGGAGATCCGGGCGTCTCGTTTTCGACGCAGCTCTTGCTGGCTGGGTGCGGGCGTGGCGGGCCGTGTGCCGGAACCCGACCCCTGACCACGCCACAGGGCGGGAGTGGCACAGCAGGCATCCGGGTTCCAGCTTGAAAGTCTAACTGGGTGCGGGCGTGGCGGGCCGTGTGCCGAGTTTCGGCCACCCTGACGCAGCCCACAGGACTGCCTACTCCGGAATTGGTAAGGCCATACCATACGCCGTGCCCGAGGATCCCGATGAGGATCCGCCGCTCAAACTTGTACTCCCAGACTCTGGAAATTCGGGTCTGTCCGGTACGGTGGTCGTGTCGTTCCTGAGGTGCCGGGGTGGCGGGCCGTGTTCCTGATTTGGGCTGACTGTGCCGCAGCGCCGTCCTGCTGCAGATGGGCGAGTTTTTTGTGGTCCACCTTGCGCTTTCGGATGGACTGGACCTGTACCCCGACTCGAACAACGATGCCACGTGGGCTGCCTATGGGGCCTACGCCACTGGCTACAGGTGCGCTCCGCCGCCTCGGTCCGGCGGCTCGGCCTGACTGCGCCGCAGCCTCTTTGGTGTCATGATGTTCATTTTCTTGCTAAAGAACAATCACAGCGACGACGGCCACATCGAGAGACGCGAGAAGCTGTACTCGCTGGCGGGCATGGTGGCCAAGCTGGGCCTTCTGTTTTCCGAGTACGCTGCGCACGTCAAGTCCGACGCCGGAGCAATTACAGTGGCCTCCTTCGTGGGCGCTGCCTCTATCGCCCTAGTATACTGGTCGATCAAGGCATAGACTAACAGTGTTCGGCGGATACTGCAACCTTTCCTGCGAACGGCACAAGCCGCCGAGAAGCCTTTGATGCCAGGACAAGAGCCGGTGCGGTGGAAGATGCACTGGGGTCATCCTCACTATTCTTGGGCGTCCCAACAAC
>CAXBOF010000343.1:0-3422 GCA_963977205.1 uncultured Phycisphaera sp.
CTGTTGGCGACCAACCCTTGTTTCTGGCCACGAATACGCAGCCCACGGAAAGGGCCGATGCCGGGAGGGAGATCCCAAGGCCGATGCAGCAGCCGCAGTTCCCACGCAAACCACCAGAGAAAACAAAGCACCCTCGCCGAGTCCGCGCGGGGGTGAAGGTGCCCTCCAACGAGCGCGCCAGCGAGAGCTGGGCGGGCCAGCGTTGGCTCCGATTGATCGAGGCCGGCGCTACGCCAGACGATCAGGCCGAGGGGCTCGAATACGCACGCCTGGGCCAGACCCGCACGCTCAAGATCGAACCGGGCAAGGTCGCGGCTCTGGTTCAGGGCCGACTGCCCAAGGCCTACCGCGTCGCCATCGAGATGGATTCGTTCGATGTGCCCAGTTGGGACCGTGTCATCAACGAAATGGCGCAGCAGGCCCGGTACACCGCCAAGCTGCTCTCGGGCGAACTCCCGACCACGATCGACGAGATCTTCGCCCCGCTCGGGCTGCATCTCTTCCCGCTTACCGAGAAGGATGTCACTCCAAGCTGCACCTGCGATGAGCCCAAATCGGAGCTTGGCTGGTGCAAGCACTCGGTCTGCGCCGCCCTGATCGTCGCCGACCGGCTTGCCCAAGACCCTTGGACCATCTTCTCATTGCGGGGCATCGACCGCGATGACCTGATCGAGCAGCTTCGGCACCTTCGGCTCTTGCCGGGCTCGGGCGGCGGGTCGGCACCCGTCTATTCTCCGCACATCGAGTCGGTCGAGATCATCGCTGCCAAGCCCTTGCAAGAATGCCTCGATCACTTCTGGGATCCGGCTGCGGGTCTGGAGCACCTGCACCTGGCTCCCGAGAAGCCGGATGTCAGCCATCCGCTCTTGCGTCGGCTGGGTCAGAGCCCGTTTGAGGGCAGCAAATTCCCGCTGGTCGGGCTCCTTGCGACCTGCTACGACGTGATCAGCGACCGGATTCTGACTGACGAGCACGCCAACGAGGGCTCCGACGACGGAATTGAGGACGAGTTGCTGGAGGGGGTCGAGGCCGACGAGTCCATCGAGGGCTTCGAGGACGACGAATCCTGATCTTTGAGTGTTCGGCTGGGCCCTGCTGGGGGCCAGCTGTGGCCTAGACTTGTGCGTGAGAGCGGGCCGACCGTGACGAGGCGTTTGCCGAGGCACGGTCATGGGTCTCGACCGGGTGAGCGGGCGGAAGCCTGCAAAGCCGCGGAAGGTCGAGGTCCAGCCCCGGCGGGCGTTTGTGCGTCCCGCCCAGACCGCGGCCGGCGCCCTGCATGGGACCGTCGGCTCGCAAGCCGACGGACCGCGTGAGCTTTGTTCACGCATTGCAGAAGGAGTTCGGCCGCCTCGGCCGATTCGAAGAAGCATCGAACCGACCCGATAGTGTAATGGTTAGCACCACAGTTTTTGATACTGTTAGTCCAGGTTCGAGTCCTGGTCGGGTTACTTCCGATTTCTTCTGAATCATAAGCCAAGGCGTGCCCCGTCTCGACGTGAGCACACCCGCACCCATCGCGATCATTCTCGCCGCCGGCAAGGGCACACGGATGCAGTCCGACCTGCCCAAGGTCTGCCACCCGATCGGCGGCCGCCCGATGGTGTGCGCGGTCGTGGATGCCTGCCTTGAGGCCGGCTGCGAGCGCACGGTTGCGGTGGTGGGGTACAAGCAGGAACTCGTCCGCGAGGCGCTCGGTCAGTACGAAGATCGCGTCGAGTACGCCGTGCAGGACAAGCAGAACGGCACGGGCCACGCGGTCAAGTGCGCACTGCCCGCGGTCGAATCCTTCTCGGATGAGACGCCCGCTTTCGTGCTCTGTGGCGACGGCCCGCTGCTTCGCAGCCAAACGCTGGCCACGATTCTTGAACTGCACACCGGGACCAACGCCGCTGCCACGCTGGCGACATCGGTTGTCAAGGACCCGGCGGGCTACGGCCGGATCGTTCGCGATGATGCAGGGCGATTCCTCAAGATCGTCGAGCAGGCCAACGCGACCGAAGAAGAGCGGGCCATCCGCGAGATCAACCCGAGCTACTACTGCTTCCGATTGGGTGATCTCAGAGACGGGCTCATGCGCGTCACACCCAACGCCAAGAGCGGCGAGGAGTACGTCACCGACGTGCCCGAGATCCTGCTTGCCGATGGCAAACGAGTCGAAGTGATCGATGCGGTTCCGCCCGAGGACGTGCTGAGTATCAACACGCCAGAGCAGCTTGCGGAAGTGGACGCGATTTTCAGGTCACGCCAGAGTGCAGCGGGCCATCAGCCGGGGCCATCTGACCGCCATCAAACAAGGGGTGATCGGCATGAATGAGGACGCGCACAAGCTCAAGATCTTCGCCGGACGGCACATGCGCGATCTGGCCGAGTCCATGTGCAAGCACCTGGATCTCCCGCTGGGCGAGGCCCGCACACATGTGTTCCCCGACGGCGAGATGATGCTCAAGGTCGACGAGGACGTGCGCGGCCGCGACTGCTTCATCGTGATCTCGACCTGCATGCCCGTCAACGACAACCTGATGGAGCTTCTGATTTTCCTCGATTGTCTCCGCCGCGCCTCGGCCGAGACGGTGACCGTCGTGCTGCCCTACTTCGGCTATGCACGGCAGGACCGCAAGAGCGAGGGTCGGGTGCCCATCACCGCCAAGCTGGTGGCGAACCTTCTGACGGCGGGCAAGGCCGACCGCATCATCGCGCTCGATCTCCACGCCGCGCAGATCCAGGGGTTCTTTGATATCCCGGTCGACCATCTCTCGGCGACGCCGGTGTTCAGCAAGTACTTCAAGAAGCACCGCGACGAGCTGGGCGATCTGTGCATGGTCAGCCCGGACGTGGGCAACGTGAAGGTCGCCGAGGGCTTTGCGAACATGCTCAGCGGTGATCTTGCGATCATCAACAAGCGCAGGCTCTCGGGCGACGCGGTCGAGACGGGTCACATTATCGGCGACGTGAAGGGCAAGACGGTCCTGATGGTCGACGACATGATCTCGACGGCCGGCACGATCTGCGCCGCCGCCGAGGTGGTCATGCAGAATGGCGCGACGGACGTCATCACCGCTGCCAGCCACGGGTTGTTCGTGGGCGAGGCGTTCGATCGCATCCGCAACAGCCCGATCAGCCGGGTCGTGGTGACGAATTCGATCCCGCCAGAGCGGGCCAAGGACAATCTTGGCGACAAGCTGGTCGTGCTGGACGTCAGCAAGCTCCTGGGCGACGCCATCCACCGGGTGCATCACAAGGAATCAGTCAGCGCGCTGTTCGAGGGAACCGCGGGCTTTAAACGGTAGTTATTCACACGAGTCATACCGCCGGGCGCGTGCTCGCCGGTGTTCTGTAAGGAAACAGCCATGAACGAGAAATCACCAGTCCTCAAGGGCGAGATCCGCGAGCGCCTCGGCTCGCGCTACGCCAAGCGTCTG
>CAXBOF010000344.1:0-3417 GCA_963977205.1 uncultured Phycisphaera sp.
CGCCTGCCTCGTCTGGGAAGACAAAGGCGTCCTCCGCTGCTGCGCCCTCTCCGAAGAACGCCTCTCCCGCCGCAAGCAGGACCGCCAGTTCCCAAAGCTCGCCATCGACGCCGTCCTCGCCGAGGCCGGGCTCCCCCTCTCAGCCGTCGACCTCGTCTGCGTCGACAAGCTCGGCCCGAACACCATGGTCGAACAGACCCGCCCCATCGGCACGGTCGACCCCGACACCTGGCAACCCGAAGAGAAAGCATTCTTCCTCGCGCTCGAGGGCAAACCCGCCTTCGTCGTCAACCACCATCTCGCGCACGCCGCCACCGCCTACTACCCCTTCAACCGCGACAAGGCCGCCGTCCTCGTCGTCGACGGTTCGGGCTCCGACTGGCCCCTCGAAGACTCGGGCGACCGCCTCATCATGCAGGGCCGACCCGACGAGGTCGGCAACTACCCGCTCCGCCGATACCCGAGGCGCGCCGAGACCCAGTCCATCTTCAAAGCCCGCGGCACAACCCTCGAACGCATCGCCACCTCCACACGCTCCGGAGCGGGCCACTTCTACTCATACATCTCCAAGCACGTCGTCGGCTTCGGCCAACTCCAGGAAGGCAAGCTCATGGGGCTCGCCGGCTGGGGCAGCGCCGAACACCTGCCCGAGTACCCCGCCTTCCCCGACCCGCTCTTCGACGACATCGACACACCCATGCTCGACTACCTCCTCGAAACCGAGTGGCAGGTCCCGAGCGTGCGCCCCAAAGACACCTGCGCCACCACGCCCCCCTACAACCACATCGCCTTCTGGGCGCAGCACTGGATCGAAAGAGCCGTCCTCCACCTGGCGCGCACCGCCGTCATCGAGACCAACTCCCGCACACTCTGCTGCGCCGGCGGGGTCATGCTCAACGTCGTCGCCAACCGACTCGCACGCGACACACTCAAAGCCGAGGGCCGCCTCACGGAGATGCTCGTCCAGCCCGCAAGCTCAGACTCGGGCATGCCCATGGGCGCAGCACTTGTCGGCTACTACATCGTCGCCGGCGGCAAACTCCCCTTCCAGGACAACCCCGTTTACCTCGGCCCGACCCAGGACGAAGCCGCCGCTGAGCGCGAAGTCATCGCGATCGGTGGCTCCAAGCCGGATAGCCTCCTCGAAGCCGTCGCCGACCTGCTCATGCAGGACAAAATCGTCGGCTGGTGGCAGGGCCCCTCCGAGTACGGCCCACGCGCCCTCGGCTCACGATCCATCCTCTGCTGGCCCCGCAGCCCCGAGATGAAGGACACACTCAACCTCCGCGTCAAACACCGCGAAGCCTTCCGCCCATTCGCGCCCATCTGCCGCGAGGAAAACGCCCAGGAAATCTTCGGCGTCGATTTCCCCGTCCCCCACATGCTCTTCAACACCACCGTCAAACCCGAATTCCGCGAGAAACTCCCCGCCGTCACACACGTCGATGGATCGGGACGTCTCCAAACCGTCAGCCGAGCGCACACACCCCGCCTCTACGACCTGCTCGGCGTGATCCGTGAGCGCGATGGCCTGGGCGTCCTGCTCAACACCAGCTTCAACGACGCGGGCGAGCCCATCGTCGAAACCGCACAGCACGCCATCGACTGCATGCGCCGCACCGGCCTCGACGCCCTCGTCGTCGGCAGCGCCCTCTACATCAACGACTAACTCCCACGGTGGGGGCGGCGTCCCGCCGCCCATTCGACATGGTCACGATGTGCAGCTTAAGCATCAGGAAAGTTGCTCCCCACAGTCAAGAAAGCAAAGACGTGCATCCCAAGCGAGACGACTCCCACTGGCAGCCATCCTCGACGTCGCTTCTGAACCGCACACATGATGACCCAAACCAAGATTGCGATGCCGGATCCGAGAATCATCAGAAGGTAAACCGGCCACAGCATCGCCCAAATAGACCATAGATCCTGACCGCGCGACGAGCCCGAAAGCTGACGAACCGTTCCTGACCTTCCGACAAGAAAGATGGCATACATCGAACTTGCAGCGGCGATCGGCACAACGAACTGAATAACAACCCGAAACGGGTTCAGCTTCACGAGTCCGGAGTAGATAAGCGCAGCCACAACTGCAATAAAGAGAGACGGCAGAAACACGAGCAAGATTTCTCGATTCTCCATCTAGCCCGCCTTCACACCCAGAATACATCAAAGTCTACTGAATATCTATATTCTTGCGCACAACCTCGGCCTCAACCCCCACGACCAATACCACCTTCTCCGGATTCGTCATCCCGCTCAC
Organism: uncultured Phycisphaera sp.; assembly: GCA_963977205.1. GTDB lineage: Bacteria > Planctomycetota > Phycisphaerae > Phycisphaerales > UBA1924. The sequence continues at coordinate 2,258 of CAXBOF010000344.1, forward strand.
CACACTGACCGCACCCGCCTTCACGCCTAACTTCTTGGCAATAAGCGCGCAGATCGCCGCGTTCGCCTTGCCGCCCTCGGGCGGAGCCGAGACCTTGATCTTGAGCCGATCGCCCAGCACACCCGCGACCTGCTCGCGCTTGGCGCCCGGCACGGCTTTGACGCGGATCAGAACGCCGCCCTCTGTGCTTTCAACGATGCTCACTTGGCAGCCGCTGCGGGCGCTTTGCGTCTTGGCTTGTGAATCGCGGTCACCGCGTCCTTGAGCGCCCCGAGCCTGATCGGCCCGTTCTCGATCCGCTCGAACGAACGCTTCGCGTTGGCCGCCGAGAACTCCGTGCCGATGAACCCGCGCCCGAGCGCGTGCGCCATCACGCCCGTCGTGCCCGAGCCCAGGAAGGGATCGAGCACCAGGTCCCCCTCGTTGCTCGTCGCGCGGATCACACGCTCCAGGTACACCTCGGGCAACTGGTTATCGTGCCCGGGCCGGCGTTCCTTGTTGTTGCCCTGGATGCGCCCCCAGTACTCGCCGTACCACACGTCCATCGGCAAGCGTTTGCCTGCGGGCATGCCGTCGCGCTTGTCCATCGTCCGCGGGTCGAAGTACGTCGAGGCCCGGTCCGAGGTCTCCAGCACCTCCTCCGCGTTCCAGCGCCGATTCTTGGCGTTCTTGGCAAAGTAGAGCGCGTGCACCTTCGAGTTGATGAACCGCGACTTGGTGTTCTGCCCGAAGCGGTAGTGCCAGATGCACCAGTTGACCATCGTCAGCCCGCGCTGCTTGAGGTGCATCACGATCTCGGCACACGTGTCGTCGGGGATGTTCACCCACATCGAGCCGTGATCCCTGAGAGCCCCGATGCAGAGATCGAGCCAGTCGTACGTGAAGTCCAGATAGTCGTTGCGTGGCATCTTGTCGTGCCACTCGTCGTACGCCCGCGACCAGTTGAAGGGCGGGTCGGCAAAGACCAGGTCCACCTCGCCCCGCTTGACCTGCGGGATCTCGCCCAGCACGTCCCGGCAATCCCCCACGTACACGCGCACACCCTTGGCCTTGCCCGTCTCCGAGCGCAGCGAACCCTTGATCTCATGCGTCGGCTTGAGTGTCCCAGACTTTTTGGCCATGCGTTTTCCCTCCCTCTCCCCTCTGGGGAGAGGGCCGGG
>CAXBOF010000345.1:0-3415 GCA_963977205.1 uncultured Phycisphaera sp.
GCCCTGACTGGTCAGGAGTTCGACGAACTCGGCCTGCTTCTGGGCGTCCTCGGTCGCGGGCGTGCGCCAGTTGATGGTGACGGTGACGCCGTCGTTTTCTTCGCTGAGCTTCTTGGCCGCGGCTTCAGCGCCGACACGGGCGGCTTGGAAGACGGGGTTCTGCTCCGCCTTGGCGATCACACCAAACGTGTAGGTCTGCGTGGCGGCCGCGGGAGCTGCGCCGTCGCTGCCTCCGGTGGTCGCGGTGTCGCTGGTGTCCTGGTTGCCGCATGAAGCCAGAAGTGTGACGGCTCCGAGGCCGAGCATCATGGAAACTGTTCTGCGTCCGAACATGGGTCATCCCCCTGTAAGTAAGTCACTGAGTGTGAGAACGGTTCACCCCTTCGGGGCCAACCTCGCTTTGGCCTGGTCGATCACCACCGCGATGATGATGGCGACGCCCATGACGATCTGATTGTATGACTGATCGATTTCGAGAATGATCATGCCGTTGTCGATGAGCTGGATGACGATCGCGCCCAGCACGGCCCCGATCGCGGACCCCCGTCCGCCCATGAGCGAGGCCCCACCGATGACTGTGGCTGCGATCACCTTGAGTTCGTACGTCATTCCCGCGTTCGGCTCGGCTGCCCCGAGGTAGCCCAGATAGACCGCGGCGCTCAGGCCCGCCAAGAGACCAAGCAACGAGTAAACGATAATCTTGACACGCCCGACAGGGATGCCCGCGTACTTGGCGGCGGTCTCGTTGCCGCCGATCGCGTAGACCTGTCGACCGACGACCGTCTTGGCGAGGATGAACATCCCGACCACGCCGACGATGATCATGACGATCACGGGGACAGGATAGGTCCCGGCGAACTCGGCCTTGAAGAATCCGCTGGTGAAGCTCTGGGGGAAGTTGCCCACGGACTGTCCGCCGCTGATGACGAATATGATGCCGCGATACGCCGCCATCGTGCCGAGTGTGATTACGAATGGGTGGACACGGAGCCCGACGATCATGAGGCCGTTGGCTGCGCCGCACGCGAGCCCGACAAGACAACACACACCCACCCCGACGGGCAACGACATGAAGAGTCCCGCTTCTTGACCTGCAACTTTCTGAAGCGCCATCGCGCCCAGCAGTGCAGAGAGCCCGTAGATCGCACCGACCGAGAGATCGATCCCTGCGAGAATGATGACGGCTGTCATGCCCACGGCCATGATCGCGATGAAGCTCGCGTCCTTGGCAACGAGAACCAGGTTCTCGCTGTCGAGGAACTTGTTGACTGTTCGGCGGCCAAAGAACGCGTTCTGGTTTGCGTTGAAGGAGTAGCCGCTGGCGCGTTCATAGGTCTTTGTTTCGTCACCTGTCGCGACGCGCCAGCCGGTGATCTGCTGGAGCGGGAGCGTGCCGAGTTGAGACTCGGTCCCCGACGCGTCGTATTCGACGATGCTGGCGCCCTCGGGGACGGCGATGCGGAACTGCTTTTGCTTGTTTCCGCCGAGCAGCGTGAGCGCGGTGCCCATGAGGATGATGACAAGGACGAGTCCGGCTTCCTGTGCGCCAGCGAGGCGGCGAACGAAAGAGGAGCGGGGCGCTGCGACGGGTTGTGGTGTTTCGTTCTTGATCACGGGGCCAACTGTAGCGGCTGAGTATATCGCTGTGCAGCGAAGGCCGGTCTCAACCTTCCGTGATGAGGAATCGGCCGATCGCTCCCTTGATCGGCCACGAAAACTGCCACCCTGGATCAGTCGATCGTCTGGAGACGGCTGGAGCGATCTTTCTTGACCGCGTTGATATTCTGAGCGTTCTTGTTGATCTCATCATTGGGGTCGCCACCAAAGAAGAAATCATGGATCGAGTACTGCTCGCCCTTGAAGCTCTGTTCGTTGCGGATGAACTCGGCGTGACCATCGGAGAAGACGAACATCCCGCCGTCTTCGCCGTAGGTGTCGTACTTGGAGTAGTAGCCTGGGAGCGTGTCCGCCGAATCCGCCAGAGAGGTCGACCCGCCGGAGGATGCGCCGCCAGCGCCGTACCAGGCTTTCGTTCCGATGTCCGGGCCGACGGTCTCGGTGCCCCAGATCGGGACGGGCTTGACCACAGCCGGTTCGATGGACCTCAGACCCGAGATATACAGGTAACTGATGTTGTAGGAGATGACTTCATCGGGGCTGCCGGGCGGCGTGGGCTTGACGGGTGTGCCCTGGGTGATGCTGTTGATGCTGCTGGCGTTGATGATGGGTGGGCCGTGGTAGTCGTAGTCTTCACGCTGAGCGGGCGAGGTGAGGATCTCGAGTGTGTCGACGTAGGAGCCCATGATCGGGTCCACGTCGCCGCCCCAGTTGCGTGAATCACCGTACGAGCCACCCAGACGCGACCAGCCCTCGGGTGAGGCGACTGTGCCTTCCTGTGTGCCGATCTGCCAATGGCTAAAGAGGCCCGCGACGCCTCCCATCTTGTGCTGGTCGGCAAAGAGGTTGGCGTTGTTGCCGGGGGTTGGCAAGACCGGGTACCAGTCTTTGTAGTCGTTGGCATAGGTTGTAAACGCGATGCCCATCTGGCGGATGTTGGAGAGGTCGGCACCCTTGCGGGCGGCGTCGCGCGCTTTGCCAAGAGCCGGGAGCAGGATGCCGATGAGCAGCGCGATAATCGCGATCACCACGAGCAGTTCGATCAGCGTGAAGCCGGCAATGCGGCGCGATGTGTTCACGTTTGAGTCCTCAACCTGAGCCGAATCAGATTCATCGGCATGAACTTGAATTGCTTGTCGCCAACCGCGTACGCCCGTATACATCACCGGCTGCGATGGTTGACACATTACGATGCTATACGAAGTCTGCGGGGCGTGCCCATGTTTTCTCTTTGCTTATCGGTCATTTCCCTTACTGGCATTGTGATGACCGGCGACGATTCTCAAACGCTTGGCTGTATACAGCCGTGCGTAGAAGTGGTGCACGTTGATCTCCGGCTTATCGACCTTCCAGATCTGGAGCCGGGAACCCGGATCGAACTCTTACTCAGTGATGACTCTGTCGTCGCTCTGCCTGAGCGGAATTCTGTTCGCCTGAAACTCCAGCCGGGTGAGTTGATTCGGCTGTGGAAACCGGGCGGGCAACAGGGTGACTGGTTCGATCCGCTTCAGTCTGAGGTTGCACCCGAGGCTAAGGAAACCCCGGCTTGGGCGATGGGGGCGGTCTGGTACAACGTCTTCCCCGAGCGGTTCGACAACGCGGTCGCCGAGAACGACCAGGGCTGGCCCCACGGCACGAGGATGCCGTGGTCCGGTGACTGGTTCGAGGTGACGCCCGATGAATTCGAGGCCTCGGCCAACCGGGCCATCGGCAACCCTGGCCGATACCGCGACGATCCCGATCGCCGCAGGCCGGTGCTTGCCGACGTGGTGTTTGAGCGCCGATTTGGCGGGGATCT
>CAXBOF010000346.1:0-3415 GCA_963977205.1 uncultured Phycisphaera sp.
ATCGCGGCCCCTTTGCCTTGGCCCGTGTCGTGGTGGATGACGCGGATGTTGGAATGTTCGCTTGCGAGTTGTGTGAGCAGGTCGCCCGAGCCGTCGGTGGAGCCGTCGTTCACGCAGACGAGTTCGATGTCGAGATCGATGGGTGATTGCAGGACGCGGCGAATGATCTCGCGGAGTGTGCGGGCCTCGTTGCGCACGGGCATGAGGACGCTGAGCGTCTTGTACGCGCCGCTTGGGTTGGATGGCGGTGCGATTTCCAATGGCTTCCTTTACGCGATTTGATGGGTGACGGGACGCCGCCCCCACCCAATGCAAGACAAGGTTAACCGATGCGTACTTGGTTGTTCATATATGGGCGGAGGGCCTCGGGGATGGTGACCGAACCGTCGGCGTTTTGGTGCATTTCGAGGAGGGGGATGAGGAAGCGTGGGCTGGCCAGGACGGTGTTGTTGAGTGAGTGGCAGAAGACGGTCTGGCCCTGGCCGCCTTCGCCACCTGCGCGGTAGCGGGTGTTGAGGCGTCGGCACTGGAAGTCGTAGAGGCGGCTTGCCGAGTGGGTTTCGCCCCAGTCGCCTGTGGTGGAGCCGTCGTCTTTGACGTCGCCTCTGCCGGGCATCCAGCACTCGATGTCGATCATGTCGGCGTTCTTGACGCCCAGGTCCCCCGTGCAGCACTGGAGGAGGCGGTAGGGCAGTTCGAGGCGCTGGAGGAGCGTTTCGACGAAGCCAAGCATTTTCTTGTGCCAGTCGCGCGACTCGGCCTCGTTGGCGCGGGTGATGATGACCTGCTCGACCTTGTCGAAGCTGTGGATGCGGTAGAGGCCCGCGGTGTCCTTGCCCGCGGCCCCGGCCTCGCGGCGGAAGCAGGGGCTGACGGTGACGTATTTCAGTGGCAGGTCGGCTTCGTCGAGGATCTCGCCCTGGTGGATGCCCATGAGGCCGACTTCGCCCGTGCCGGTGAGGTACATGTCGTGCCCGCCGCCGCGCGCGGATTCTTCGATGTGGTAGGACTGGTCCTTGCCGTGGGGGAAGAAGCCGGTGCCGAGCATGGCTTCTTCGCGGACGAGGACGGGGACGGAGCGGGGCGCAAAGCCGTTCTCGTTGACCATGTAGTCGAAGGCGAAGCGGAGGACGGCCTGGTGGAGGCGCATGCCGTCGCCCTTGAGGATGTAGTTGCGCGTGCCGGCGATCTTGACGCCGCGTTCGAAGTCGACGAGGTCGAGATCGTTCACGAGCTGGATATGGGTCTTGGGGGCGAAGCCCTTGTTGGCTTCGAATGTTTTGGCGCGGTCCCACCAGTTCGGCTCCCAGTGGGAGACGGGGACGTTGTCCTCGGCGCCTTTGCCGCGCGGGACGTCGTTGTCGGCGGGCTGGGGGACTTCGAGGAGGAGGGCGTCGAGCTCGGGGGTGAGCTTGATGATGGATTCTTCGAGGGTCTGGATCTCGGCCTTGAGCGTTGCGGGCTTGGATTTGAGCTCGGCGATCTCGGCTTCGAGGGCGGCTTTGTCATCGCCCGAGGCGGATTTGAGCCTGCCGGCGAGCTGGCCGATCTTGGGGCCGGACTCTTTGGCGATCTTTTTCTGCTCGGCCCGGAGGGTTTCCTGGCGGGTCATGAGCTCGCGCCGCTGGGTGTCCAGTGCGAGGATGCGGTCGATATCGACCTGCATCTGCTTGTCGGCGGCTCCCTGCTTGAAGCGGGCGGGGTCGTCACGGAGGGCTTTGAGGTCGATCATGGGCGATGGTAGATTCGGTGGGCTTCTGGGGCGAAAGGGTGTTGAGTCCGGGAACAAAATCCCCGATAACCCGTCTAACGGAGCATGACGAAAATGACCGACGCCAGCCCGAAGGACTCGACGACCGCCATCTGCCGCCTGCGCCACCTGACCGGGCGGCGGCGGCCCGTGCCGATGGGGACCGAGCCGATCACGCTTGGCAGGCACCCGGACAACACCATCCGTCTCAAGGACGATCGGTGCAGCCGATTCCACAGCGTGATGGAGCCCAACAAAGATGGTATCTGGGAGATCCGGGATCTAGGCAGCCGAAACGGGACGAAGGTCAACGGCAAGCGTGTCGAGCAGGCCGAGCTCTATCAGGGCGATGTGATCCGCATCGGCAGCGAGGAGTTTATGGTCGAGGTGGCGACGGAGGGCGAGCCGACGGAGGCCCCGATCGAGACGGCGATGCCCCGCTGGACGAAGGAGATGCTCTCGGTCATCCAGGCGGCTGCGGGCACCGAGCCGGCGTCGATGGCGCTGACGCTGATGGATGCCAACGGGCGAACGACCAACGCGCTTGCGGGCGAGGGTGATGGTTCGCTGGCGACGAAGCTGCTCTTGCTCGTGGCCAGCTCGACGCACGCGACGGATATTCACATCGAGCCCAGGCCCAACCAGCACACGGTGCGTATCCGCGTGGACGGGCAGATGGTGTGGGTGACGGACTTGCCGACGAAGGTTGGCAAGCTGGTGACGAATCTGGTGCGCACGGCGTGCAACTCGATGGAGACGTCCAAGGACGCGATCATCGACGGGCACTTCTCGGTGACGATCAAGCAGGGCCAGCAGAGCCGGGGCCGCGTGGATTACCGCGTGTCGGTGACGCCCTCGGTCAACGGGTCCAAGCTCGTACTGCGCGTCTTGGATCTATCGAACGTGCCGCGGAGTATCGATGACATCGGGATGCCCACGTTCATGCTCGACCGTGTGCGCCGCGTTTGCGAGCAGGATTCGGGGCTTTTGCTGGTGTGCGGTCCAACGGGCTCGGGGAAGACGACGACGCTTTACAACGCGGTGCGCGAGGTCGACCGCGAGGTGCGGAACGTCGTGACAATCGAGGACCCGGTCGAGTACGAGCTCGAGGGTGTCACGCAGATGCCCATCGATGATTCCAGGGGCAACACGTTTCATGCGCTGCTGCGGTCCGTGCTTCGGCAGGACCCGGACGTGATTCTTGTCGGCGAGATTCGCGACCCGGAGACGGCCCGCGTGGCGATGCAGGCCTCGATGACGGGGCATCTGGTGTTCTCGACGATCCACGCCAAGGACACGATCTCGAGCGTGTTTCGGCTGCTGGATCTCGGGCTTGAGCCGTATTTGGTCGCCAACAGCATGCAGCTCGTGCTGGCGCAGCGATTGGTGCGTGTGCTCTGCGAGCGCTGCAAGCGGGCGCACGGCGTGACGCCCTCTGAATCGACGAAGATGGGACGGTTCCTCGGCGGTGTGACGGAGCTGCACGTCTCGACCGGCTGCCCGGCGTGCCTGCGGACGGGCTTTGCGGGTCGGCGGGCGATCTTTGAATTGCTCGACTTCAACGACCAGCTGCGCGATGTGATCCTTGAGAATCCGACGATCGCTTCGATGAAAAGAATCATCGAGCAGGGCGTGTTTACGACGCTTGAGCAGTCCGGCTGGCGG
>CAXBOF010000347.1:0-3403 GCA_963977205.1 uncultured Phycisphaera sp.
CCCGGATCTCTCCGAGAAGCCCCTCGCCCGCCAATCGGTTCCGCATCGACAGCAGCAGCCCGCGCAGGCGTTCGCCCTCAGCGCGCGACAAAAGCGCCCGGGGGTCGAGCAGGTCGGCCTGGAGTGTGCAAGCTGCGGGCGCAGCCGTCCTAGGTCGGCCCGGACTGTCGTCTTCCGCGGGAGGCTCTGGTTTCTCGTCCATCGTTTGGACTGATCCGGGCAGCTCGGGTCGCTCCCCGGCCACTCAGGCAAATACCAATAGGTCGGCGAAGACCCACACAAACAATGTAAGGCATTTCGGCCCCGCAAGGCGAGCACTTGCACCCGAACTTCAAGACTCGCTCTGCAGTCCGAAAACACCGCCCATCCGGGCCGAATCCGGTCCTATTCCGGGGTGTTCTCGCCCGCGGGTTTCACCAGGATCGTGTACGAGGTGGTCATCGAGGGCATCTCGTCCTCCTCGCGGACCATCGGCTCGTTATAGCCAGTCGCGATCGAAGCCCCGAGCAGAGTCAGCGTGTCGTCCGCATCCAGAGTCACGATCTCCAGCCCTGCTTCCTCAATCGCCTCCGACGAGATCGGAAGCCTGACGTCCGAGTAAGGCAGCGCCGATGTCGGGATGCGTGGCTGGATCGGGCCGTAGGCGTAGTTGATCAAACGCCCGCCCGGCACAAGAACAGAGGCCATCGCCTCGATGAATTCATCCGGTTCACAAGGCAACGGGTGCAGCGACTTGCCGGCCGTCACCCACCGCGGCGGCTGGTCGGTCTTCAGACTCAGTCCACGCGAAACCCAGTCGCTGATCAAGATCAGGTCGTAACCCTCACTAACACCCTCGGCATCTGCCGCCGGCCAGGCCGATCGGATCAGCTTGAGTGAGCCATCAGGCAACTCGCCGTGCCCTGAGACTACACCGACATCGCCCGGCTCCGTGTACAGACCCGCCATCCTCTGCTGGTCGTGCACAATCGTGACATGAGCGCCAAGGCTCGCAAGCAGTCGGCCCTGTGTGATCACACGCGGGTTGTACAGCAGCACTTTTTTGCCCACCAGCCCGTCGGAGGCCGACATCTCCGTGCCCATCACGACCAGATCCAGCGGCATCACGTCCATCAGCGGGCGCTCAGAGATCGCCATGTAATATGCAAGCTCCGTCACCGGACGAAAGTTCAGCCCGCGGCGCTGCCTGTCGTCGAGCTTGGCGTATTCCGCTTCCGTGTACGCCAGCGTGAAGAGCCTATCGACCCAGACGTAACGCCTTGGCTGGTTGGGCAGCGAGCCAACCGCATCGATGAACGACTCACCCAACGACGACCGCACATAAGGCAGCAAACGTTCCGAGTGCTCGATAAACGTTTCAAGACCCGGCACCTGCCTGGTGTCGTTGGGAACACCCTGAACCAGAGGCTGCGCCACTGAGCCGCCGCAAATGGCAAGCGAAATCGTTGTCAGTAATACGTGCTGAATCTTCATCGGTCTCACCTTCATCGGTCTGATACAACCAGTTCTCGGTTCGGTCGCACTCAGCTCTGGGCCGTGGCCCCGATCGAGACCGTCACCGGCACGTGCGAGGGACGCACGCGGGCCTCGAACTCGCTGCGGAACTTGTTCATGATCGTCCGGAGCGACCAGTTGTTCCCGTCGGCCAAGCCACAGATCGTCGTTCCGGGCATCGAGCCCATGCTTGTGCCGATCTCGAGCGCCAGATCCAGGTCCTTCGTCCTTGCATCGCCCTCTTCGATCCGGCACATGAGCTGGTACAGCCACCCCGAGCCCTCACGGCAAGGTGTGCACTGCCCACAGCTCTCATGCTTGAAGAACCGCGCCACGTTCCGCGCCACCGCCACCATGTCCGTGTCCTCGTCGAACATCCCGCCGCAGTAGTCTTCCACAAACGTGCGCAAGGGAATGCCCAGCTCAAACTCGTACACGCCCGGACGCTCGACGTGCCCGGACATGCCCATCAGCTTCGTGCCAAAGCTCGGAGGCCCACCGATCGTGCTCTCGAGGCCCTGATCCATGAACCACTGTGCACCGTTCTCGATGATCGTGGGCAGGTGCGCCAGCGTCTCGACGTTGTTGATGATCGTCGGCTTGCCGAACAGGCCCTTGATCGCCGGGAAGGGAGGCTTGATCCGGGGCCAGCCCCGTTTGCCCTCGAGCGCCTCGAGCAGCGCCGTCTCCTCGCCACAGATGTATGCGCCCGCGCCGCGGTGCACATAGCAGTCGACCTGGAAAGGCATGCCTGAGGAATTCTCGCCCGAATTGATCAGTCCCTTTTCGCCGAAGATCCCGTTCTCGTACGCCTCTTTGAGCGCGTCCTCGAGCACCTTGGCCTGGTGGTGGTACTCGCCGCGGATAAAGATGTACGCTTTATTGAGACCGCATGCGTAGCAGCAGATCGCGATGCCCTCGAGCACCGCGTGCGGGTCGAAGTCCATCAGTAGGCGGTCTTTAAAGGTGCCCGGCTCGGACTCGTCCGCGTTGATCGCCAGGTACCGCTCGGCCCCCTCATCGCCCGGCTTCTTGCCCTCGGGGATCGGGGGCAGAAAGGTCCACTTCAGACCCGTCGGAAAGCCCGCGCCGCCCCGGCCGCGGAGCATCGATGTCTTGACCTCATTGGTCACGTCCGCCGGTTTCATCGTCAGGGCTTTGCGGAGCCCGACGTAGCCGCCTGTGCGGACGTACTCGTCGTACCCGACGATGTGGCGGTCCTTGAACTCGCCGTAGGGGGGAGTGGGGATCCGCTTGCAGAGAATGTGTTCACTCAATTTGGGCTGCCAAGCCATGGTCATCACTCCGCCCCCGGCAAGTGGGGCTCAAATGGGTCATCTCGGGGCAGATACTAGCGTCATCATCCCCTCCCGCAGCCGATTCTCGGGCGCTCGGCTCCACCAAACGCCCACCGCCCAAATCGTCGCGGGCACCCGCTGACCCCGCTCCTGCCCGACCGATTCCATCATTCGCCGCCACTTCAGTGGCAAACCGCCCTGAAGGGTGTTTATTACCCGCACAGAGGACCCCGGGTTCCTCTGGTGCCCGTGTGCGCAAGACTGAGGGGATAGCAAAGATGCTGCGATCGACGTCGGCTGTGGTTGTGTCGGCCGGCCTGGCTCTGGCAGCCGGTGCTCAGCAGTACCGCTCCATCGATGGCTTCGGCAACAACCTCTCCAACCCCTCGATGGGCACCGTCGGCTCGCTCTTGCTCCGCGAGAGCAGCGGCCCGGCCTACAGCGACGGCCTCGGCTCCATGATGCCCCGCGCGGGCGGACGCGAAGTCTCAAACGCCTTTGGCACCCAGACCGCCCCCCTGGGCAACCAGATGGACCTCTCCAGCATGTTCTGGCAGTGGGGGCAGTTCATCGACCACGACTTCGCGCTCGTCGGCACCAACGCCGCTGAG
>CAXBOF010000348.1:0-3403 GCA_963977205.1 uncultured Phycisphaera sp.
GGGAGAGGCCCGAGCCGTCGCGGATGATCATGGAGGCGGTGTGATCGGGTCCGAGTTTTTCGGCGATGAGCATGCGGATGACTGCTCCGCCGTTGCTCCACGAGCCGGGCTCGCCTGTGACGGTGTGGCCCATGCGTTTGAGCAGGGCCTCGGCGTACATGTTGTGCGAGTCGTAGTTGACGCGGTGGAGGATCTCTTCGAGCGTGGAGACGTGGCGGGCCAGTGGTGGGCCGTCGAACTCGAAGGACTCGTGTTCGCCCGCGAGGCGGACGGCGGTGTATGGGGTTCGGTCCGTGCCGACGAGGACGCCGAGGGCGGAGAGTCGGTCGGCGAGGATTTTGCCCATGAAGAGCGCGGGGTTGTAGATGGAGACCTCGATGGGGACCTGTGTTGGGACATTGATGGTGCCACGGATGGCCCATTTTTCGTCGGAGCCGGTGCGCTGGATCCAGACGGCGTTGCGTCCTTCGTAGACGCGGCGTGAGAGGTTCTCGATCTCGAGCCAGGGTGCGACGGGGGAGATGTCGACGGTGGTGCCGGTGTCGGGCGTGCCGGGGTTTGGGTAGAAGGCGAGGACGTTGGAGTGAACGTTGATGCCGGAGACGGGCGCGCAGTACCAGCGTTCGAGCTGATCGGTGGGCCAGTCGGGGTGGATGAGTTCTCGCTCGAAGATGCGGTCATCGACGACGACTTCCTTGACGCGGGTGGCTTTCTTTTGGACGACGCTTGCCAGTGCGGTGAAGAGGTCACTCGGCATGGATGAGGGCGTGCGTTCTTTCATGACCTCGGGGTCGCCGAGAGCTGGGTCGCCCGAGCCCGTGAGGACAACGGTGCCGTCTTTGGTGATGGAGAGGTCGGTTTGGAAGACGAAGTCGGGGCCGAGGACTTTGACAGCGGCTGCGGAGGTGAAGAGCTGGTGCGAGGGGTTCGGATGCGAGGTGCTGGTAGAGGGAGGCGCCGGTATTGAGGTCGACGACGGAGACACCCGCGATGCCGTTCTTTCCGAGGGCGGCGTTTCGGACGATGGATTCGAGTTCGGTTCGGATCTGCGCGGCGGCGGCGAGAGGGATCGCCAGCAGGGCGGTGAGTGTGAGAAGAGCGAGAGAACGAGCGGTCGCCGACATGCGGGGCCTCCTTGCGCGGGTGGGCGAGGGTGTGTCCCAGACGGATCGGCGATGCGGGGAAGATCTGTTGAAACCCCGGGCGTTTGTCTGGGTCAGACTGGCTGACCCTCAACGATACCCGTGGCGAGGCGGAGGACGTCGGCGAGCTGGGCCTTACCCTGGATGGACCACTGGGCCCAGCGGGTCTGGTCGACCTGGCAGGCGTGTGCGAGGGTTTCCCGGAGGTATTTGCTGCCCCGGCGGATGAGGATGTCCTCAGCGATGGGCAGTGGAACGGGCAGGGCGATGGAGGGCCAGTCGGGTGTGGGGACGAGGTAGACGCTGGGATCGTCCTCGCCGGGGACTTTGTAGACGAGCGTCCATTTCCAGCTGAGGCCGAGCCACGTGAGGGCTGGGGGCTGGGAAGTTATCTTTTGGAGGTCTGCCAGTGCCTTTGACGCGAGGGAGCGGGCGGGGCCCTGGTACTGGTCGATGAGCTGCTCGGTTGTGGGGCATTGAAAGCGGTCTTCCCAGGGCGATCGGCTTGGCTGACTGGACGCGGGCATGGGGCCTCCCGGTGATGAAGCTTGCCGGCGGTGATGCTGGCGGGGCTCTGAAGATGCTATTCTCGCAGAGCGGGCACTCGTTTTGAACCGACAGCCCCGGGTTTGGCTGCAGAAATTGCTGGAGGATTCGGAAAATGTCAGGCAATTTCAACACCGAGGACTCGCTGACAGTGCCTTCGGAGTCTCGGATTTTGATCGTTGATGACAACGCACAGAATCTTGAGTTGCTCCAGGCGTACCTCGAGGATCTGGGCTGCCAGATCGATGTGGCGCACGACGGGGCCGAGGCGATCGAGATTGCGCGGCAGCGCGTGCCGGACGTGATGGTGCTTGACGTGATGATGCCTCGAATGAGCGGGTTTCAGGTGTGCGAGAAGCTCAAGAAGGAGCCGGCGACGGCTGCGGTGCCGATCGTGATGGTGACGGCGCTCAATGAGATTTCCGATGTTGAGCGGGCGATCGAGGCGGGCGCGGATGACTTTCTGACCAAGCCCGTGCAGCGGCTGGAGCTTTTGGCGCGCGTGAAGTCGCAGATCAATGTGCAACTCATCAGGCGGAGACTTGAGCTTGCGATGCGCCGGCTGCGTGAGATGGATCAGGGCGCTGCTTCCTGAGTATTGACTCTGCGAGATGTTTGCTCCTGTGCTGAGGAGCTCACTCAAATTACGGGCAGTTGTTGTTGAACGCGGCGACCCATGCGGAGAAGTCTGCGGGTGAGACGGAGCCGTCTTGGTTGACGTCTGCGAGCGGGCTGTTTGCGTTGAAGTTTGCGACCCACGCGGAGAAATCAGCGGGCGAGACGATGCCGTCGTCGTTCTGGTCGCCGTAGCCGATGGTTGTGAACGTTGCGACGCTTGGTGTGGACTCGGTGTAGCCGTTGGCGTTGTGTGCACGGACCTGCCAGTAGTAGTTGGTGCAGGAATTGAGTCCGAAGAGGATGGCGGACGTCGAGGGCAGGGGGCTTGTGGTGTAGACGACGTTGGTGAGGCCGGGATCGGTGGCGACGATGATTTCATAGAAATCGGCGTCGTCGGCTGCATCCCATGAAGCGAGGACTGTTGCGGTCGAGATCTTTGTGGCGCCCTCGGCGGGAGCGATGAGATTGAACTGGCCGGGGGTCGGCGCGGAGCCGAGTGGGAGTATGTAGTCGGCGATGACGGGGAAGTGATCGGAGGCGAAGGTGCTGGTGACGGCTCCGTTCTGGGCGGGCGGGAAGCCGAAGTCTGCGATCTCGGGGGGCATGCTTCCCAACGGGACTCTTGAACTCTGGAAGATGAACGAGCGGCGTCGTGTGGCGATGGAGTCTTGCCAGATGAGTGAGTCGAGTTTGCTTGAGCCCTGCGTGTCGGGGTCGCCTGAGAAGAACTCGGTTGAGGCGTCGTAGATGCCGTCGGAACCGTCGGCGTCGACGCCTGTTGTTGAGTCGCCCTGGATTGGGCCGTAGGTCATCCAGAAGACGGGTCCGTTTCGGCCGTTGGATTCTTCGTCTTCGTTGAGGTCGCCACCCATGATGACGGGTGTAGCGTTGTCGAGGACAGAGGTAGCGATCGGGATGTCGTTGACGGCGTTCTCGGGGTCAACTGTGGTTGTGCCGTTGCCGTTGTACCAGTAGCGGACGTAGTACCAGATGTTCTGCGCGGCGTCGAGGCGTTGGCTTAGGTCGTTGCTGCTGCCGCCGGCTTTGAGGTGGCCGTTGCCGATGACGAGATCGCCGATGTAGGTCTCGTTTGGGAG
>CAXBOF010000349.1:0-3384 GCA_963977205.1 uncultured Phycisphaera sp.
AGCGACGGCGGTGCGAACCCTTCATTTACAGCAGTTCCACTATCGGCACCGAGCGGTGCGATCGAGAACATCTCTGACTTGCGAATCTCTGATTTGAATCTCAGTGGATCGCGCGACATCGTGGCAGTTTCAGAAACACCGGGAACGACCGGTGGACGCAACCGAGTGGTCTGGTGGTCGAGTACAGGGGGAGGTAATCCGGTATTCCAGTATCAGTCGATCGAGAACACACTCATCGATCCGCTAGCGCTGGTTGTGGTGAATTTCACCGGGACGATCGCGCCGGATATTGCGGTCGTAGCTGCTGGAAGCAACCGTATTGCGGTCCTTCGGAACAACGGCGGGGTGACGCCGACGTTCTCGACCGTCGCTGTGATTCCTCTCCAGGATCCCCGGTCACTGGCTGCGTTTGATGTTGAAGGTGATGGCGATACTGATCTGGCGGTTGCGCTCGGCACCGGGTCCGAGGTGGTCGTTCTTGAGAATTTGGGCCAGGCAACTCCGGCGTTTACGCAAAGAATCCTCGGTTCAGACGGCGGATTCTGTGCAGATCTCGCCGTGGGCGATGTGAGCGGCAACGGCAGGATCGATGTGGCTGCGGTCTTTCCGGGAACCGGCCGCCTCGATTGGTTCGAGCAGGTCAGGCCGATCGAGAATCTGGCTACGGGTATTCTGAGTTCGACATTCACGAAGGCGGTAGATTCTGCAGCATCGGGCCAGACGCTTCTCATTCCCACCGAGCGACTCAAGCAAGATCCGATCATCGATCTCAATGGCAAGAGCCTGATACTCGCCAGTGACGATGTGTTCGTGCTGGGTCAGGACGCCAGCGTGCTCCTTGCAAACAACGCATCACTTTCAGCGGCTTCAAACCGCGTCATCATCATAGATGGAGACGTTTCGGCGCCATCGGGTTCCGGGTACTCGCTGCAGGGCAGCAGCGGGGCCACGATCAGGACTTCACTCTCATTCACCAACGGCGGCGATTTGACGGTCGGCACCGATACCACCCTCGATGGGCCGAGGGAACTCAAGCGAGGCGTAATCGACGGCGACCCGGCTCTGGGTTCGTTCTTCAATCTCATCGGTCGGCCGCAGGACGTACTTCCTATCACGCTCTCCAATGGCGACACAGGGATCGTTGTCTCAGGCGAAGAGTTCGGCGGAACGGGCCAGAATGTGCCGAGTTCATTGGCTGTCTATGCGCCAGACGGCTCATCAAATACGCAGTGGACGGGCTATCCGATCGATACCGATGTTCCAACGAGCCGAGGCGCGATCGTGGTGGGGGACTTCAATAGCGACGGGCTCGAAGACATCGTGTCCATCCGGTATGACAACGGCGTGCCGGTGCTTGTGCTTCACACGGCCCAGGCCGGGGCGATCCCCGCGTTTGCGAGCAACCCGATACTCACCAGTATTGATGCGCAGCACCTGGTCGCGAGTGATCTTGATTTCGATGGGGATCTCGATCTGGTCTCCGGTCAGGGCTGGTTCGAGAGCAGCGGAGGGGCCACGCCTTCATTCTCGTTTTCACCCTTCCCCGCTGTCAGCGGCGTGCAATCTTTCGGTCTGGTCGTGTGCGACTTCGATCTCGACGGCGGCAGGGATATCGCGGTGCATTGCGAACTCCGCGATGCACTCGGGCAAAGCCGTATTGGATATCAGCTATTCGTACTCAAAAGCGATGCCGGTGCGGACCCGAGCTTTACACCCGTCCTCGTTCAGGAACGCGACTATGTTGCCGGCGGTATGTGTGATGGCAGTTATGACTGCTATCCCATGCTCAATGTTGAACTGCAGGGTCTCAACACGCTCAGCCGTGAAGACCAGAATATGGATGGTCTGACGGATCTGTTCCTCTCGGAAGATGTCGGCATTACGCTCTTGACGAACCTGGGCACCGGGGCAGCGTTTATGAGCACGCTACTGACGCAGGACTATGCGTTTGACGAGTTGTTGCCGACGGATCTGGATGGCGACCACGATGTTGACCTACTTGTGTCATCCAAGCGATCAAGCCGAGTGCGGTTCGTAGAGAATCTGAGCGGCACGACCTACCGCGAGGACGAATCGATCAAGCCGATACTTCGCGCATCGGGCGCGGCGGTGCTTGATTCAGACAGTGATGGGGTGGCGCAGCTCGCGATCATCGCGACAGGACATGATCGTGTGGAGGTCATCCAGCGGACCGACAAGCCAGCGCTCGACATAATCAGCAGCACAATGGATGTCGACGGGATACTCGATGTTACGAACGGAACTATCAATGTTCTGGATAGTTTGATCGATCCGGCAGACTTCATGTTTATTCGATCCGGCGGCACACTGGCGGGCAGGGGGGGTGTTCAGGCGGACGTGTATAACGGCGGGATGCTCCGCCCCGACGGCACGCTTAATGTGCTGGGAAGCTATTACCAGTACGGCCCGGACAGCGTCAAAGACACCGGCACTCTCCAAATCGATCTGCGCTCAGATATACCCTTGGATGTAGATGTGCTCAATGTCGCTCAGCAGGCGACGCTCGCCGGCGGATTGATCGTTCAGGCCAGCCCGAACTACGTTCCCACAGAAGGCAATATTGCAGAGATCCTGCGGGCCAACGACTTCGACAGTGCGGGCCTGAACTTCGATGCGGTTCATTCGCCACGCATCACGGTGCTGCAGAACGGCGATCCGAACACAGGCACGCTCTGGCCGACGTATAACGACGGGCCGCCGACATCCTGGGTGCGGCTTGTTGCCACGGGCGTGGATGATCCGCCGCTCAATGGGCGTGATTTCACGGCGATCTCCACGCCGGCCGACGCTGTTGTCTTTGACATCACCGGCGGGTCCAACGGACAGCCCGACGGATACGCCGACACGGTGATCGCGTACCCGGTAATATTGGGTGGCGCGGCTGGTGGGGGGGTCGCGGTCTTTGTCGGCGGGCCGGGAGGTCAGGGCGGATTCGAATTCGAATCGCTGGCGATTTATACCGGGGCGTTGACGGCCAAACCGATTGCTGTCGAAGCGGGGGATTACGACGGCGACGGCCGAATCGAGGTGGCGGTTGCCAACAGTCTTGTCGATACCAACCAGACCAGTGTGTTCCTGCTCGAGGTCGATTCGTCTCTGTCGATGCCGGTGTTTGAATCCCAGGCGCCGCCGATCTTCATCAGGCGGGGTGCCAACATTCTTGATATGACCACGGCTGACACGATGCCCAGTCAACTCACGCCTGGCGGACTCTTGCGAGTCGGCAGCCCGACGGGTCTCGTTATTCTCTCTGATGCCGAGGACTCGGGCATCGCGACAGCGGCGGTCATGCAGGGACCGGGCTGGGAAACATGCGATATTGATGTCTGCGATGATCCGGACAGCGTCGATCCGATCGACATC
>CAXBOF010000350.1:0-3377 GCA_963977205.1 uncultured Phycisphaera sp.
TGTTCAGCCAGTACCGCGAATCGTTCGACCCCGAAACGCCGCTGCGCCTGGCGCTCTCGCCCGGCGGCGAGCAGGTCAGCTTCCGGGGCAAGTCGATCCACGTCGCCGGCTGGGCCAAGCGGTTCCTCTTCCAGGAGTATCAGCTCGATCAGCCCGTCAAATCATTGAGTGGTGGCGAACTGGCGCGGATTCACATCGCGCGCATCATGCTCCAGCCCGCGGATGTATTGGTGCTCGATGAGCCGACCAATGATCTCGATATCCCCACGCTCGAGGTTTTGGAAGAGGCTCTCGAAGAGTTCCCCGGGGCCCTGGTGCTCGTCACCCACGACCGCGCGATGCTCGATCGTCTCGCCTCCAGCTACGTCGCGCTCGATGGAAGGGGCGGCTCCGGGGTCTACGCAAGCCTCGATCAGGCGCTCAGCGCAACCATCCGTGAGCAGGCCAAGGTCGAGAAAAAGCAGAACACGGGCGGCTTCAAGCCAAAGACCGGCAAGAAGGGCCTGAACTATAACGAGAAGCGCGAATACGACCAGATCGAGGATCAGATCGCTCAGGCGGAAGAACGCGTCGCCAAAGCCCAGGAACAGCTGGGCCAGCCCGACGTGCTTGCCAATCACATCAAGATGACCAAGGTCTGCAATGAGCTGAGTGAGGCCCAGGAATTGGTCGCCCGGCTCTTCGAGAGATGGGAAGAACTCGAGGCCAAGGTCTGAGAACCAGGCCGGGATGACCGATGACGCTCATGTCCCGTGTACCATGAAGCGGGCGCCGAGCACTGACGATGAGTGAAAACACCAAATCACAGAGCTGCACGAAAGCGGGACGGAAGGTCTCGCTGCCAGTGCTCGCCGAGGCGAAGGGCAAGCCGCACTCACGCATGGGGCGCTGGCGGGCCGCGGTGCTCATCACGGTGCATCTCTTGATTATGGCGCACATATTGCAGTGGGTTGTCACCGGCTCGACCGTCTCGCCCGTCGAGCCGAGCGAATCGATGCAGACACTTGAACTCGGCGACATCAACGCGGGTTTCATCTTCTTCGTTGCTGCGATCCTTTCGACGCTCATCTTTGGACGGTACTTCTGCGGCTGGGGCTGCCATGTCGTCGCGCTCCAGGACCTGTGCTCCTGGCTCATGAACAAGCTCGGAGTTCGGCCAAAGCCCTTCCGCTCACGCTTGCTCGTCTGGGCTCCTCTTGGGTTCGGGCTTTATATGTTTGTCTGGCCCACGTTCAAACGCGTTGTGCTTTTCCCGGCAATCGAAGCTGTCGGATTGAAGAGCCCCATCTGGCTGCGCGAGGTCGCGGACTTCCACGGCTTTGCGTCCGAAATCATCGTCACGGATTTCTGGGCCACTTTCCCGCCGTGGTATGTCGCAATCCCATTCTTCGCGCTGATCGGTTTCGCAGCGGTTTACTTCCTGGGCAGCAAAGGCTTTTGCACCTACGGCTGCCCGTACGGCGGGATCTTCGGCGTTGTCGACAAGGTCAGCCCCGGGCGCATCGTCGTCAACGACAACTGCCACGGCTGCGGCCACTGCACCGCGGTCTGCACTTCCAATGTGCGCGTGCACGAGGAGATCCGTGACTTTGGCATGGTCATGGACCCGGGGTGCATGAAGTGCATGGATTGCGTCAGCGCCTGCCCGAACGATGCGCTGAGCTTCGCGTTTACGACACCCGCCAAATTCCGCAAGCCACGAGACGACGAAGCCAAGAAACGCCAGAAGAAGATCAAGAGCAACGCCAAGCGTTTTGATCTCACTTGGTCCGAAGAGATCGTGCTGGCGATCGTCTTTGTCGCCATGTTCCTCGCTTACAGAGGCATGCTCAACCTGGTACCCATGCTCATGTCCGCAGGGATGGCTGGCATCGGGACGTACCTCGTCTGGAAGGGCTGGTCGCTTCTGACTAAGCCAAACGTGCGGGTGCAGTCGCTTGTGCTCAAGTCGAAGGGACGGATCAGATCGGCTGGGGTAATTTCGATCCCGTTCGTGTTGCTGGTGGCCGGCTCGGCGATCTGGAGCGGCTCGATCGCGTCGTTGCGTTTCTCCGCAAGAATGGCCCACGAGCGCATCGATGTCCCGATCTCGGTCGTGCTCCGGCCTGAGTATGAGCCGACACCCGAAACAGCTCGGCTTGCCGATCGGGGCATGAATCGGTACGCGGCGTCGGAACGCTACGGCTGGGAACTCAACGCCGAGCAGAACCGCGAGGTCGCGTTCTTGTCGCTCGTTTCGGGCGAACGCGAACAGGCCGAGCGGTTTCTTGAACGCATCATGCAAGACGGCAAGCCGTCTGAGGAACTTGTACGTCAGTATCTTTCTCTGATCACAGCAAGAGGTGCCAACGAGCAGGAGCAGTTCGACGCGATCAGCACCTCGTATGAAAAGCAGCCCGAGTTGGCCGGGCTTCTGCCCGAAATCGCGATGAGGCAAATCCGTTTGTCCGGCGGCTCGACCGAATCGGCGGATGACTTCTGGGATCGCGTCATCGCCGACCAGCCGGGCGACGCCCGGATTCTTTTGCAAGCCGCAGAATACGACCTGGCAACAGGCCAAACCGACCGAGCGATCGAGCGGCTACCTGATCTGGATGGGCCGCTGGATCTCGATACGGGCATTGTCGGTGTGCGCGTCCTGCTCAAAATGGGTCGGCGTGAAGATGCGGTCGCACTTTTGCAGCGGCTCTCGGCCACGATCGCGGGTTTGCAGGCTCGAAATGCGCAGATCCGCGATATCGGTCTTGGAGCTCTGGCCCGCGCGGCTGAGCTCAGACCCGATTCGGCCCTGATCCTGCGGGACCTCGGCATGGCGCGGCTCTCGTCCGGGCAATTGGAACAAGGGTTACAGAATCTCGAACAAGCAGCCGAAATGGCCCCTGAGAACCCTGCGATCCAGCAGGATTACCAGACTGCCCGCCGGCGAACGGACCCAAACTAGCCAATCAGAACGCGAACCATCGATTGATGATCGGGCTTCTCTATTTTTACACGCAACGAAAGTTGTGTCTCTTTGGCCCATCCAGGCCGAAAAGCGTTAGACTCGGGGTGAATTCAGTGTACACGGCAGTCATTCGCGGGCCCGGACTCTCGGGTCGGGGGCGTGGGTGGCATTTTCACATCAATGAGGGATGAGCTTTATGACTGGAAATCAGAAAACAATCTTCGGCCTTGCAGCGATTGCTGCCCTTGCAGGCTCGGCATGCGGTCAGGGCAGCATCGGTCCCGACGTCATCGCGGGCTCGATCACCGGCCCGCAGCGGTGGGGCACGGTCGGCAATATCACCGGATACTCGATCGGTACCGAATCCTGCAACATCGGTGATGAAGACCTGCTCTGGGACGATGAGCTCAATGACGGCACACCCGCCAACCTT
>CAXBOF010000351.1:0-3376 GCA_963977205.1 uncultured Phycisphaera sp.
AGGGCGCGCTCAAGCTCAAGGAAATCAGCTATATCCACGCCGAGGGCATGCCCGCCGCCGAGATGAAGCACGGCCCGATCGCCCTGATCAACGAGGGCATGCCGGCCGTTTTTATCGCCAACCGCGGCGCGCAGTACACCAAGGTGCTGGCCAACATCGAAGAGGTCCGCGCCCGCGGCGGGCACATCATCGCGGTGGCGACCGAGGGCGACAAAGAAATCCAGCAAGTCGCCCACGACATCCTCTGGGTGCCCGAGGTCGCCGAGCCACTGAGCCCCTTGCTCACGGTCGTGCCTCTGCAACTGATGGCGTACTACGCGGCCGTCCTGCGGGGCCACGACGTCGACAAGCCCCGCAACCTCGCCAAGAGCGTCACGGTCGAGTGATTCCTTCCGGGTGCCACGGCTTGTCCGTCTTTGGCAAGCCGTGATGTAGCTTTGGAACCAGCACGGCTTTACGGATCTAGCTGTGCCCGCCGCATCAGGATCAGCGATTTATGCGTTGCGGGCCGTGTGATCTCGCCCGTCATCGCCATCGCAGCCGCCGCGAGTCCGATGACGCCGGCGATCTCGGGCTGGCTTTCCAGTAGCCCGAACGCGAGCACGAGATTCGCCAGGATGATCTGCGTCCCGCCCCAACCCTGCGCGTAGGCACCGTGCCACGCGGTCATGGGTCGGCTGCGCCTCCAGCCCCGGCCGAGCCAGCCCAGCGCCAGATATGCCGCAATGAAATGAGCATCAGCGCCCAGCACGCCGGCGACCATGACGAACAGGAGTCCATCGGTCGGCGCATGACTGAGATCGCACGACGAGACCATCAGAGCCGCGACGGCTGGAACGATAAGCCCGTGCGCGATCCACGCCGCCCGGCGCTGAGCCTTGGGGCCAAACGCGACGATGCGACCGAGCAGCACACCAAGCCCGATGGCCGTCAGCGCGCGCCAGGCTGCGCCAAGCGCATCACCAACACACAGCAGCAAGCCGGCGATAATGACGCCCGTCAGCCCGAACCCGGTCCGCCATTTGCCGCGCGTCCAGACCGTCCCGGCCGCCAGCACACCGCCCAGCGCAGCCGAGGTCCGCAGGTCAGCGCCGATCACCTTACGCGCCAGCACCGCCCACGCCAGCCCCGCGATCAGGGCTGTCATGGCCCCGATGCGGATGCCATCGAGCGATGCGCCCTGCACGCGCATCGAGCCGAGCATGAGGACGACCAGACCGATCGCAGACGCGACCGCCAGCGGCACATCTCGATGCCACGCGAGCAGGCTTTCCAATTGTTGTTCGCGGGTGGCGAGCGAGTGCTGCTGGGCAGCTTCCACCTCTTGCACAGCGACATCGGTGACGCCGCTCTCTCGCAAGGCCCTGATGTTCTCCGCAGACTCGGCCCTGAGTGATTCCAGCGACTGACGCATCTCCACACCGCCGATGAAGGTGTTCTCGTAGAAATCCGGCGCCAGCTTCCCCAAGACCATCGGCCCGAGCGCAATTCCTGCGCATACGCCGCCCACAACACCCGCCCCTCTCAGGTCGAGCCGGAGCAACCGGCGGCCAAACGTAAACGTCAGGAGCCACCCCAAGCCGATAGCCAGAATTATGCGCACCGCCAGGGCGGCCTCGGTCTCCATGGACCGACTGTACACGACGCCGGCGACAGGCACGGAGATTTGTGATGCCCCCCGAGGTTGAGTCCGGCCCCCGAAACCCCAGCACCCAGCCCGCCCGCAAGCCGGTCCGTGTCCATGTTGAGCCGCCAACGACCGAGCATCCCACGGTCTCCATCGAGACACCCCGCCTGATCCTGCGAGCCCTCGAAGCACGCGATCGTGCGCCCTACATCGAACTTCTCGAGCGGGCGCGGGCCCACCTGGGCTCGGTCTTGCCGACGGGCGATGAGGACGCGGCACCCGAGGCGATCTTTGATCGTCAGCTTGAATTGACCCAGAAAGGCCTTCCGCCGCATCGCGACCAACCGCACCGGCTCGATCGTGGGGGCGTTCAACCTCGTCGTGATCCGTCGCGGTTTCGAGAACAACGCCGACGCAAACTGCTGGCTCGACCCCGATCGCACGGGCGTGGGCCTGGCGCGCGAGGGGCTCTTGGCGCTCATGTCCTACTCGCTGGCCGACCTGCCCGAGGGCCTGGGCATGCACCGCGTCGACGCCTGGATCCAGCCCGAGAACAAGGCCAGCCAGAAGCTCTTCGCGTCCTGCGGCTTCACCAAGTCCAGCGACGAATCTAGCCACCTCACCACCGGCGAAGCCTGGCACATCCACGACCGCTGGCAGCTCACCGTCGACAACTGGCAACGCGATTTCGGTTGATTCGCGTGGGGGCGGCGTCCCACCGCCCATTCTCGATAAATCGAACCATTCCACCTGCTATGGCGTCCAACTGGTAATGTTGAATCCATTACGCACACCTGCGGTGTTCCTAGTGCTGTCACTCATGCTTGCCGGCTGGCTCTTCGCTTGGACACTCCCTACGCATTCCATGTGGTGGTCACTCAATGACAAACGGCCTGAATGGCTTGAGTTGCGTCAGCACCGCCCTCTCTTCTGGTTGGCATGCAAATCAACAGGCACACCTGGCAGGGGACATTCCATACGAGAGACGGCATCGGATTCCTACTACTCAGGACCAGTGGTGATCGAGACCGAAGCCGGTATACGCGTCGTCCGCGCCCAAGCCCTCAGCGTCATACTTGAGAGCGAAAGTGTGATCGCTGCATCTTATGAAATTCGACGAAATCGAATCGACGAGTTCGGTCTTCTTGCTGTTCCACTCATCCGGTGGCACGCGTATTCTGAGATAATGCCACTGGCGGATCTGCCATCCCTGAGCTTCGAACAAGTCCGGAGGGCACTTGCATCAGCGTACCCCGAAATGGGAGCTAACGCTGGCATGACCCCACGCACACGTTGGCATTTTTCTAGTCGTGCGGTCGTGCACGACGGAATGGTCCTGATCGCCTTGGTGATCTGGTTTCTATCCGCGACGGGTATACCCAAGTGGTCGATCTGGAAGCGGGCAAACAAGAATCCGCTCTAGTCCACCGGCATCAATTCAAGCCCGCCGATTGGTGAGATCGCGCCCGTCTCGGTCACGCGCATCTGGCCCGTGTTCAGCAGGTAATTCAGGATCGCCACGCGGAGGTCGGCCTCGGCCTGGTCCCGTGCGTTCTCCGCTGAAAGCAGCGCGTTCTGCGTGTCGACGCGTTCCTGCGGCGTCACGTTGTCGGGGTCGAGCTCCTGCCCTCGCTGGCGACGACGGTTCGTCTCGACCTGACGCTCGGCCAGCGTGAGCTGCAGCCGAGCAAGCTCGACGCCCCGCACCGAGGCCCGCGAGTCGATCACCACGTTGTCCCGGTCCCGCTC
>CAXBOF010000352.1:0-3375 GCA_963977205.1 uncultured Phycisphaera sp.
GGGAAGCCATCACGCTTGCGGATCACGAGATCGTCGAGTTCCTCGTATTTGAACACGACCTCGCCCAGAATCTCGTCCTTCACGGTGACCGCCTCGGCGGGCATCTTGAAGCGCAGGACGTGCTCCTCGCTTTCGGCGCGTTTGAGCGCCGAGTCGTGGTCGTAGCCTTTGCTCTGGCGGTAGATGAACGTCTGCTTTTTCGCTTCCGCCTCTTTGCGCATCTCGGCGAGTTCTTCGGGCGTGTCGAAGCAGGGGTAGGCCTGACCCGATTCGATCAGTTTCTGGATCGCGGCGTTGTAGAGATCCAACCGCTGGGACTGGTAGTAAGGCCCCACACCCCGCGCATCGCCCCCGATGGACCCGAAGGCCGGTCCGTCTTCCCAAGTGATGCCAAGCCAGGCGAGGTCCTCAAGGATGCCAGCGGCGGCGGCCTCTGAAGAGCGTTTCTGATCGGTGTCCTCGATCCGCAGGACAAACCGCCCGCCGTGGCCGTGCGCGTAAGCCGCGCAGAACAAAGCGGTTCGGGCGCCCCCGATATGGAGGTGGCCGGTGGGAGAGGGTGCGAATCGGGTGATCGGGGTGCTCATTACCCAAGGATAGGTGTGGCGGCCGTTTGCCGAGTGATGGGCGCCGGAGGGAGCTTCCTGTAAACTGAATCGGTTCGAGACGGGTGAGCCAGCAAGGCGAGCCCGGCGGGGCGTTTCAGGTGGACGCCCGTCGACACGCCGGACCTGGCTTCGCGCGGCTCACCGTGACAATTCTTTGTCCCGGCCGCCCGCGGCCCCCACCGTCGTGCGTCGCTCAAACGCGACTCTCGAAGGCATGCGAGCGGCCCGAAAGGAGGGCCGCCATCATGGCGACTGCACATCCGCCCGCTGAAATCCGCAACATCGCTCTGGTTGGTCACGGCGGTTCAGGCAAGACCACACTCACCGAGCGGTTGTTATTTTCAGCGGGCGTCACCCAGCGTATGGGCAGCATCCAGGACAAGAACACCGTCAGCGATTGGGCCGAGGAAGAGCACCACCACCAGCACTCGCTGCACCAGACGATGGTCCACTTCGAGGCCAAGAGCCACATGTCGGGCGACACCGTCGTCGTCAACCTGCTCGACACGCCGGGGCTTGGCGACTTCATCGGGCACGCGATCGCGAGCCTGCCCGCGGTCGAGACCGCGATGGTCGTCATCGACGCGGGCAAGGGCATCGAGACCGTCACCCGCCGGATCTTCAACATCGCCAAGGAGCGCAACCTGCCCCGGGCGATCGTGATCAACAAGATCGACGAGCACAACATCGACCTCGAAGGACTCGTCGAACGCATCCGCAACGCTTTCGGCATGGAATGCTTGCCGATCAACCTGCCCACGGCCGGCGGCGAGAACGTCGTCAACGTCTTCGAGACCGAGAAGGCCGACGGCGCCACGCCCGTGTTCGGCTCGATCGAAGATGCCCACCAGCAGATCCAGGAGCAGGTCGTCGAGGTCGATGAAGCGCTCACCGAGACCTACTTCGAGGGCGGCGAGCTCGACCCGAAAAAGCTCCACACCGCCTTCGAGAAGTGCATGCGCGATGGGCACCTCGTGCCCATCTGCTTCTGCTCGGCCAAGACCGGCGCGGGTATCGATGACCTCATGCACGTCATCGTCGATTACATGCCAAGCCCACTCGAGGGCAACCCGCGACAATTCGTTGAGGGCGGCGGGCAGACCGACGAGAAGCCCTACCACTACACCGCAGACGCCAAAAAGCCGCTGCTGGCGCACGTATTCAAGGTCGCCAGCGACAGGCACATTGGCAAGCTCGGCGTCTTCCGCGTGCACCAGGGCATGATTAAACCAAAGGACGAGGTCTACATCGGCGCCAGCAAGAAGCCCGTGCGCGTCGCGCACATCTTCAAGCGCCTCGGCAATCAGAATATCGAGGTCGATGAGCTTGGCCCGGGCGACATCGGGGCCGTCGCCAAGATCGATGAAATCCACTTCGGGTCCGTGCTGCACAGCGACCACAGCGCCGACACCGTGCATCTCAAGCGCTTGCCGCTGCCCAAGCCGATGTATGGGGTCGCCGTCGAACTCAAAAACCACAAGGACGAAGCCAAGTTCGCTCCAGCGGTGCACAAGCTCATGGAAGAGGACCCAAGCCTCATCATCGAGCGCGTGGCCGCCACCAACCAGACCGTGATGCGCGGCCTGGGCGAGCTGCACCTCCGCGTCGTCAACGAGAAACTCAAAGACCAGTACGGCATCGAGATCGAGACGTCCGTCCCCAAAATCGCCTTCAAAGAATCCGTCAGCGCTAAATCCGAGGGGCACCACCGGCACAAGAAGCAGTCGGGCGGCTCGGGCGAGTTCGGCGAGGTCTACCTCCGCGTCGAGCCGCTGGCGATCTCGGACTCCCACAGCGATGAGCCCGCCTTCGAGTTCGTCAACGGCACGGTCGGCGGGTCGATCCCCAGGCAGTACATCCCGGCTATCGAAAAGGGCATCCGCGATGTCCTCAAAACCGGGGCTGTTGCGGGCTATCCGATGACGGGCGTGCGGGTCGAGGTGTACGACGGCAAGTACCACGCGGTGGACTCAAAAGAGGTCGCGTTCATCAAGGCGGGCAAGCGGGCGTTCATCGACGCGGTGCAGAAAGCCAAGCCGATCCTGCTCGAGCCTTTCGTGCATCTGGAGGTGACGATCCCCAGTTCCTACATGGGCGATATCGCAAGCGATCTCTCGACCAAGCGCGGGCGTGTCGAGGACACGGAGATGGTCGGGGCCGACACGGTCATCGTCAAAGCACAGGCCCCGTTGTCGGAGTTGCAGAACTACTCGAACCAGCTCAAGAGCATGACAGCGGGCGCGGGCTCGTACACGATGGACTTCAGCCACGCCGAGCAGACGCCGCCCAACGTGCAGGCCTCGGTGATCGCCGAGTTCAAGGGACACCACGACGAGGACTAAGCGGACAAGAAACCCGCATTCAACGAGCCCCCTGCGCACGCGGGGGGTTCTTTTTGCGCGTTGCAAGGCCGCTGCCAAGCCCGATAACACGAAGTGTCACTCATGTCAGCCCGAATGTGATGCGGGCGGATACACTCGTCCCTGTCAGGAGAGACCCAAGGCATGGACCGGATCAGTTTCACACAACACGCCAGCCCGGCCGCCAACCAGGCGGTGGTGCGCGAGCCGAAGCTGATCGACGCCTCGGCCCGCCTGCGTTTCGCCGACCGAGCCGACACGGTTGAGCTCTCAAGCCAGGCCCAGCGCCAAGCTCAGGCCACGGCCCCCGCTCCCGCCCAGAGCCCACCTCGAAGTATGGCAAGGCTGGTCGCTGCCCGTGTCACTGAACCAGCGCACGAGCCGAGCCCATCGCCCGCAAGCCCCTT
>CAXBOF010000353.1:0-3369 GCA_963977205.1 uncultured Phycisphaera sp.
GAGCTGCTTGGACTGCAGGAAGCCGGATTCGATCTGGCGCTGCTCGGTTTCGGTGAAGAAGAGCTGGCAGGTCTGCTGGACCCGGGACAGGTCGAGGGGCTCACCGACGAAGACGCAGTACCTGAGCCACCCGACGAGGCGACGACGCAGGCGGGCGACCTCTGGGTGCTCGGGCGTCACCGGCTGCTGTGCGGCGACAGCGCAAGCGAGACGGACCTCGACCGCCTGCTCGATGGGTCGAGTATCCATCTCTGCAACACCGATCCGCCCTACAACGTCAAGGTCGAGCCGCGTTCCAACAACGCGATCGCGGCGGGGCTTTCGTCGTTCCAGGCGACGCACCATCAGAAGCTAGACGCCGCCCTCCACCCTGAGAAATCCAAGCCGACGGGCAAGAAGCTGCGAGCCAAGGACCGGCCGCTGATCAACGACTTTGTGACGGACGAAGCGTTCGAGGGCATGCTGGGCGCGTGGTTTGGCAACATCGGGCGTGTCCTGGAGCCCGGACGGGGGTTCTACATCTGGGGCGGCTACGCCAACGTCGCCAACTACCCGCCGGCGCTCAAGGCGAGCGGTCTGTACTTCAGCCAGTCGATCATCTGGGACAAGCAGCACCCCGTGCTCACCCGCAAGGACTTCATGGGTGCTCACGAGTGGTGCTTCTACGGCTGGAAAGAGGGCGCGGCGCACGTCTATCTCGGACCGAACAACGCGACCGACCTCTGGCAGGTGAAGAAGGTGAGCCCGCAGAGCATGGTCCACCTGACCGAGAAGCCCGTTGAGCTCGCGCGACTGGCGATCGAGTACTCGACACATTCTGGTGAGCGTGTGCTCGACCTCTTTGGCGGCTCGGGTTCGACGCTGATGGCGTGCGAGCAGACGGGGCGGAAGGCCTTCCTCATGGAGATTGATCCGCTGTACTGCGACGTGATTGTGCAGCGATGGGAGGGGTTTACCGGGAAGAAGGCGGAGCGGATCGGTGCGGTCTAATGCAGGGCGTAAGTGTGCCAGATTGCGACGTCAATCGCGCGGGCCGAGCGGCCAAGCAACTCAGCTGCGCGCTCCATCGCGTAGACGGCCTGCACCTCACGGCTGGGCCAGCCAGCGATGGGTTTGTCGAGCACGCTCTCGACGTAGCGGATGATGTGCACATCCGGCTTGACGGTCTCGGCCTCGAAGAGCATGCGGAGGTACTGGAAGCCAGCCAGCTTGAAGCCGTTGATACCGAGCATGAGGTGGTCGCCCGGTCGTGCCCAGCGCGCCCAACGGATGAGGCGTTCTTCCTCGCTCTTGCCTTCGAACCTCTGCTGGATGTCGACCAGGTAGTCGAGGACGCCGACGAGGGCGGTGGCCTTGCCTGGGCTGTTCATCCGGAGCGTGTCGACATGGAACGCCAAGGGCGAGTCGTAGGAGTCGATCAGCGCCCGGAGTTCGGTGCAGGCCGAGATCTTTGGGAACCGCTCGGCGAATCCCTGCACGCGTGGGAGCACGACCTTCTTGTAGGGCTTGCGGAGCGAGAGGACGCAGTCGATTACACGCACGGGCGGCGGCTGTGTCCAGATCCAGTCGCTGGGCGCAGGCGGGTCGGAGAAGTCTTCCCGAATGCGGGCGGCCAGGGATCTTGCATCGGCTTCGATCATGGAGGGCAGAGTAGCCGAATTGGGAGAGTGCTCACTGAGCACACCCCCAGACGATGCTGGGGGCGTGTCTCGTTGGTGCGGTCGCGATTCCAGTCTGCAGTACTACTTGGCCGCAGCCGAGAAAAGCCCTCGTCCGGCTTTCGAGAAGCGCGACGCTTTCCCCTTGGCTTTGATCTCCCGGATGATCGCGCTGTAGATGGTCGCTTCCGGCGTCCTGCCGCTCGTGTTCCAGCCCGCTGCCATCGCGCGCTCGGCCAGAGACTTCGCCCCCAGCGGCTCCTTGGACTCGGACAGGATTCTGGCTGCCAGGTCGAGCCCGCTGGGGCGTTTGTGGGCGGCGACGTTGGCGCGTGTCGCGTCCTTGGGTTTCTTGCGGGGCGTCGCTGCCTTGGCGGTCTTGAGCCCGTTGTGGGCGGCCAGGCGCGCGTTGTTGGTCGTCTCCTTTGGGCTGGGTACCTCGTGGTCCTGCCTGCCGCCCGCAAGGCGTGTGTTTATCTCGGCGAGAGCCGCCTTGCGGGCTTTCTCGGTTGCGGGCTTGACAGCGGGTGCTTTCTTCGTGGTGGACTTCTTGGTCATGGCGATTCTCCTTTGGGAAACAGAAATGCCCGCGACAGGCGGGCCTCAGATGGGTCGTGTCTCGATCACCCGGTTGCAGGCCGGGCAGATTGTCTTGATCGGTGGCGCTGCTCGTCGCCCCGCCTCGTACGCGGCCTCGAGCGATTCCTTGATGCTCCATACCGCGACCTCATGAAAGTCGTCGCCGGTGCGAGTGGTCTCAAGAGTGCCGATGTCGAGCAGCCGGCGGGCGATGGAATCGAGCGTGCCGTCGGGTTCGTGTGGGGGCGTGTTCATCGTGTATCTCTCCGTGCTGAATCGTTATCTGTGAGCACATGAAGCCATGAAACCGGTAGTCCATCAAGTCATTCGAAGAGGAATTACGGATCTATTCTGCAAATTCCAGGCACAGATCGTGACATGTTGGTACATGCCTACATGCACGGCCTTTCTTGCCCTCTACGCATCCGCCTTCTGAAGGGGCCACACATGTCAGACAACAGAGCCGAGCGCCTCACGGCCCGCCAGGAGCAGGCCATCGTCGCGCTCATCAACGAAACGACCGTCGCGGCTGCCAGCCGTGCCAGCGGCATCGGGCAGCGCACCTTGCACCGCTGGATGAGCCAGCCCGCGTTCCTGGCCGCGTACCGAAGCGCGAGGCGCGATGCCTTCGGGCAGGCGATCGCGCTCACCCAGCGGTACGCCCCGCTCGCAGTGACGGCGCTTGCGAAGGTGCTCAGCGACCCGGCGGCCCCGCACGCAGCGAAAGTATCGGCAGCGACTGCGGTATTGAGGTTCGGTCGAGAAGGCATCGAACTCGATGACGTCGCAGCGCGTGTTGAAGAACTCGAACGCAGAGAGGCAGAGAAATGAGTAGACGGTCAATTCTAGCTCGACTCGACAGGCTTGAGAAGGACACACGGATGTCCGTGTGCCATCTGTGCAACAACGCGGGGCGGGTCATCTCCGTCCGGACACATCTTGAGCCCGACCCGGTCGACCCCGAAGGCTGCCCTGGATGCGGACGCCTGACGATCGTCAGAGTGACGCGTGCCGAGCGCGTGGAGCAGAACCTCCAGCCGGTCGTGCAGGTCTCTTATTGCTGAAAAGCGGCACTGCTCACTTGAAGCATGACGCGGGGTGTCGGTATCAGTGGGGGCGTGAAGACACCGCC
>CAXBOF010000354.1:0-3367 GCA_963977205.1 uncultured Phycisphaera sp.
CAGTGTCATGCTCATCCCGATCAGCACGAACACCAGGCCGGGGAAGGGCCAGAACACGCGCTTGTGCTCGGCTCGTTGCTCAGCCATCGCTTTGCTCCTCATCGCTCGCCTCACCTGGATTCGTCGGCCTGTATGTCGGCGCCATCATGCGGTATTTCACATCTTTCTCGTACCCATCCTCGTCGCGCACGCGGATAATGACATTGCGAGCCCCTGTCGGGAACGACGACGCCGGCGCTTTGAGCAGCACGGGCCTGCCAACCGTTTCTTGTGGCCTGACCACGAACGCCTCCCCCGCGATCTCCACCTTGCCGCCGTCGACATCCACGAGCTCGAAATCGTACCGAGCGTCCTCGGGCCTGCGGTTCTGCACCTTGACCGTCACCGCGTTGACGACCGAGCCGTCGTCGAGCACCGCAAACGGCGCCCCGCGCTGGCGCAAGACCGAGATGTACGCCGGCGCCCGCGTCACAAGTACGAACGTGAACGCCATGAGCAGACCCGCAACAATCGCTGGATACACCATCGTTCTTGGCCGCAAGATTCTGGACTTCTTGCCGTCCAGCACCGAGGCCTGCGAGCCGTAGCGGATCAGGCCGCGCGGCCGACCGATCTTGTCCATGACGTCATCACACGCGTCGATGCACTGCGCACAGTTGACGCATTCCATCTGAAGCCCGTCGCGGATGTCGATGCCCGTCGGGCACGTCGTCACGCACATCTTGCAATCGATGCAGTCGCCGAGTTCCTGCTCCTCGGGCAGCACGCGGAGCGAGACAGCACTTTCGCTTTTGACAGCCCGTTTCTTCTTGCCGCGCGGTTCGCCCCGCTTCTCGTCGTACGTGATAATCAGCGAGTTCCGATCCAGCATCACCGACTGCATCCGCCCGTACGGGCACGCGACAATGCAGACCTGCTCGCGGAAGAACGCGAAATCGAACATCATCAGGAACGTCGTAATCGCCATTACCAGGAACGGCACCGGGTGTGTGAATGGTGACCCCCGCATCCACCTGAAGAGATCATCCGTCCCGACAAAGTACGCGATAAACGTGTTGGCCAAGAGAAACGAGACCAAGAGGTACATCACCAGCTTGGCAGGCTTGCGCCACGCGCCCGTCTTTCTCTTCCGCCCGGGTGCGCCCTCGAAGAACCGCTCGATCGGGCGGTACACAAACTCGAGGTACACCGTCTGCGGGCAGCCCCACCCGCACCACACACGCCCGAACAGAGCCGTCAGAAAGAAGATCGACAGGAACACGACCAGCATCAGGAGTGCAAACAACAGCGTGTCCGTCGGATAGAGCGTCACGCCGAAGAACGTGAACTCACGGTGCAACAGATCCAGCAGGATCGGCGGCTTGCCGTTGATCCGCAGGTGCGGCAAGCCGCAGAAAAACAGGATCAGCCCGTAGCCCACAATCTTTCTTCGATTCAGAAACCTGCCCGGCGAGACCCTCGGCCTCAACCACCGCCGTGAGCCGTCGGCGTTGAGTGTCGAAAGCACCTGAACATCTGAGCCCTGGGCGCCGGACATGCTGCTCCTCTCGGCCGCCTGCGCGGCTCACACAAATCTACTCGCCCGTTTCCGGCTCAGCCGGCGGCGGCGCATCGGGCCAGGGCTCCATGACCTCACCCTCGGGAGCCTTGGAAAGCCCCGGACTCGTCCCACGCAGCGAAGCGACGTACGACGTCAGCAGGATCAGATCGTTCGGGTGAAACCGCTGCCCCCACGCGGGCATCGCGCCGCCCGCGGCCCCTTTGTCGATCACCGTATAGATGTCATCGATCGTCTTGATGTTCTTGCCGAAATCATCGGTCAGGTTCGGCCCGACCATCCCGCCGCCGTCAGCACCGTGACAGGATGCGCAGTTCGAGGCGAACGTGCTGGCCGCGTAGCTCATCCATTCCTCGCTCTGCGCGTACGACGCGAACGTCAGCGCCTTGGGCTCGAGATCACCGAGCGTCTCGAACTTGGCCATCGTCGCTTTCAGCACGGCATCCTTGTAACGATCCTCGTCACTCGGCAGGAACGGGCTCGAGGAGAAATCCATCATCACATAGAAGAAGCTGAACACCACGAACACCCAGAACAGAAAGTGCCACCAGCCCGGCGTGGGGTTGTCGAACTCCTGAATCCCGTCGTATTCGTGCTCAAGAACCTGTGGATCGTCCGCCATGGCTTACTCCACCTCCTCGAACAGGCTGAATTCGCCGTCGTCCTCGAGCGGCAAGGAAGCGATCCGCTCCACCATGGCCCTGGGCGCAAACAGCACCCTGGCCACCACCAGCACGAACACGATCTGGAAGATCACCATGGCGATCTCCGCCCAAACCGAGAGAGCCATATGGCTCATGATGTCCGTCAGTCTCATTGCCCCGCTCCTTCCGACTTGCGCAGCTCGATCTGCTCCGGCGTCGCCTGAATATCGGTGCCCAGACGCTGGATGTACGCGATCAGTGCGATCACTTTGCGATTCTCAAGGTCCTCGGGCAGTTCAACACCCGGCATCTGCGTGCGGATGTCATCGGCGATCCGCTTGGCCTGCGAACGCGCCATCGGCTCGGCGCTCTTGACCGCCTCGCCGTAGGGCGTCCCGACCATCGCAAGCGCCCTGATCCGCGGCTGGATCGCACCGAAATCGAGCTCGCCTTTAAGCAGGTGCTTGTAGCTGGGCATGATCGAGCCCTCGGTGAAGACCTGCGGGTTCTCGAAGTGCTGGTAGTGCCACGCCGAGTTCGGGTTGGTCACACCCTCACGCGCCAGGTCAGGCCCGATGCGCCGGCTGCCCCACTGGAAAGGCCGGTCATACACCGTCTCGCCCGGTTTGGTGTACTCACCATACCGCTGCGTCTCCGAATAAATCGGACGGATCATCTGCGAGTGGCAGTTGTAGCAGCCCTCGGCGATGTAGATATCCCGCCCCGCCACCTCAAGAGGCGTGTAGGGCAAGACCGTCGAGATCGTCGTCTCGTTCGAGCGGATCAGGAACGTCGGGATGATCTCAAACAGCGAGGCCACCCCCACCGCGACAACCACCCACACCGTAAACCGCACGGGCAGACGCTCCCACCGGCGGTGCCAGTGCCCCTGCAGGAAACGATCACCCGCGTGACCGATGCCCGCGTTCGATGTCAGACGCGAGACCGCCGGCGGCCCATCGTCGTACTCCTTCGACAAGGCCGGCGCCTCGTGCACGGGCACCTCGTACTTCTTCGGGCGCGCCATCCACGTCATCACCAGGTTGTACCCGCCAAGACACGCACTCAAGAGGAACAGCGTCCCGCCGACCGCACGGATCCAGTAGAACGGGATCAGCCTCGTCACCGTCTCGATGAACTCGGGGCACATCAGCTGACCGCTCTC
>CAXBOF010000355.1:0-3359 GCA_963977205.1 uncultured Phycisphaera sp.
GGTCGGGCAAGAACCGCCCCGTGTACTCGTCCACGATCACCACGCGCCCGTCGACGATCTCGTACTGCCTGCCGCGGATGTAGCAGTGCTCCGCAACCAGCGACTGGCGCACCAATTCCTCGGCCCTTCTGGCGGTCGCCCAGTTGTCGTCCGTCACCATCGCGCCAAGATGCGCCCGACCAGCCGCTGTCAGCTTGATGCGCTTGCGCAGCTCATCGACGAGATAATGCCGATCCTCTTCGAGCTGACCCGCGATCTCACGCGCACGCGCGTACGCCGGCGCCAGCTCATCCTCATGACGCGACCTCGCAATAATCAGCGGCGTCACGCCCTCATCAATCAGTACCGCATCAGCCTCGTCCACCAGACACGCCTGCAAGCCCGGCACCAGCGGCCCATCGCTGCCCAGCTTCTGCCAGCCCACCCACGCCGAGTCGATCCGGCCCATCCGGATCTGATCGCGCAGATAATCGGCCGTGATCTGCTTGGGTGTGCCATGCACAATCGACCGAGCATATATCCCCGCTCGCTCATCGGGCGACTGCTCCTGCAAAATCGCCCCGCTCGACAGCCCGCAACGCTTGTAGATCCGCGACCGGCTCTGGGCGTCGCGCTCGGCGAGGTAATCGTTCGTCGTGAACACATGCAGGTGCCGGTGACGCCACGCCAGCAGCGGCGCCGCAAGCGAGCCCGTCAGGGTCTTGCCCTCGCCCGTCACCATCTCGGCGATCCTGCCGTGCACGAGCGCCAACGCGCCCGCCAGCTGCACAACGTACGCCTCCTCGCCCGTTGCTCGGCTGGCCACCTCACGCACCACCGCCAGGGCGCGCAGCACCTGCTCGTGATTCACCCTGCCTCGCACGAACGCCCCGCGCAGCTCCTCTACCTCGCGGTCGAGCGCTGTCTCGGGCAGGCTCCGCACCTCCGGAGCCATCGCATCAACTCTTCTCGCCCACCCCAGCAGCACCTCAAGACGCGAGCGCCGCTGCCGAAGCTTGAGCGCACCCCACGCAACGAGCTGGTCGGCGCCCTTGAGCGACTCGAGCGCCCGCTGACGCGAACGCATCGTCTCGAAGAGCGCGTGGTATCGGCTCAGATTGGCATCGGCCGACGTCACAGCTGCACGCGGCCCTGGATCAGCTTGTGCAACCGATCCACCCACTGCACCGCCAGCGGCTTGGCGCTCAGGCGGAAACGCAGATGCACCCGCTCGCCCGGCACGCCCTGCCAGTACGCGCTCTCCTCCGGCTCGACGTACACAATAAACTGCGCCGTCTCCGCCTTGAGCCCCGACTGATCGTCACGGCTCGTGCGGATGGTCCCGCCGCCGGCAAACCCAAGGCTCGCGTGCGGCAAGTACGCCTGACCCGAGTCGATTGCGCGAAGCTGGCTGCCCTTGACCACAACTCCGGGCATGGACAGCGGACGCATCGCCACCCGCGGCTTCTCGAGCTCGTCAAACAGCCACGCCGCCTCGAGCTGCGTCATCGCCGCCGCGATGCGCACATTGTCGATGTCCACAACCTCACCGAGCACCTGCCCGATCGAGGCCATCTGCCCGATCAGCTCGTGCGGATCACGCCCGACAAACGTGCCCTCGTGCGGCGAAACGATCACCAACCGCTCGGCCCGCTTCTCCAGGAACGCCACCGCGGACCGGGCCGCCTCGACGCGCTCGCGCGCCACCCCCACCGCCGAGGGGCTCCTGGCCGTCGCCTCGCGCTCGATGCTCTCAAACTCCAAGAGCTGCGCTCGCGCCACCGCAAGCTGCGACATCAGCTGCGGACTCTCCAGCACCGCGATCGTCTGCCCCGCCTCGACCACATCGCCCGGGTTGACCATCGCCTCGCGCACAAAGCCGTTCTCACCGATAAATACACCCGTGCGCAGCTCGCTCTCGACCACCCCCACGCCCCTGCGGACATCGGGCATGGGGATCACGCCGACCAAAACCGCGCCCAGCGCAACCAAGCCCAGCGTCGTGGCGATGACCCTGCCCCGGTGCTCGGCGATCTTGGGCCCGGTGCTGAGCCACTTGACCAGCTTGCCCACCGGCATGATGAACCACGCAGCCGCCGTCCAGATCGCAAGGATCAGCCCGATCGCAAACAGCTTGCCCATGACGTACAGCGAGATCGTCACAAACAGAAACACGCGATAGATCAGCGCACCGATGCCGTAGATCGTCAGCGTGATCTGCTCGGCCCGCTCCGTGGTCGGCGGCGTCACGTCATCCAATCGATACACATACTTCTGCATCAGATACTGCAGGTGCTTGAACGACTGCTGCATCATGTTCGGGATTTCGAGCAAATCCGACAAGATGTAATACCCGTCGAACCGCATCAGCGGGTTCGCGTTGAAGAGCACCGTCGAGACGCCCGCCGTCAGCATCGCGTTGTACGCAACCTGATGCATCAGCATCCCCGGGCTCGTCGTCAGCCAGATGTGCGCCATGATGCCCGCAAAGAACAGCTCGAAGATCATCCCGCCCGCGCCGACCGCCATCCGCTGCCATCGACTGGCAAACGCCCAGCACGCCGACGCATCGACATAAGGCGAAGGCACAAGAACCAGGAGCAGCACGCCGAACTCGGGCACCTGACCGCCAAACCGCTTGGTGATCACGCCGTGACCCAATTCGTGCAGCGCTTTGGCCAGCACATACACCACGATCAGCCAGCCCCAGTTGCTCGGCGCGATCGCATCGCGGAAACCGCCCGCCAGGGCCTCGGTGTGCCCGGCCAGCCGACTCAGCGTGAACAGAATGAACACCGCCCAGATCGCCAGCCCCACGCGCCCGATCAAAGGTCGCAGCACCGGCTCGACCGCCGAGATGATGCCGTCCGGATTGAATAATTTCATCCGGAAGTACATGATCCCAACCGCCTGGCTCTGCACCTTCTTGACGAGCCTGTCCTTCTGGCGACGAAGCAGCTGCTCCGTCTCGGGCGAGGCCTCGATGCTCAGCAGGTTCGAGTTGTACAGATTCGAGACGAGCTGAATCACCTCGGGCTGCGTCGGCGCCTCGTCGCCGTGATTGTCGGCGACAATCCTCCACGCATCTTCAACCGTGCGCACACCGTCGAGCAACCCGACGATCTCGTGTGACACCGGGCTGAGTCTATAGAACTTGTTTGAAGCCGGGTCGTGCGCCACATGCCAGCGCTTGCCGCGGTACCGCTGACGCGTCATCTGCACGTGCGGGCGCAGCCTCGGCTTCGTCGCCGCGACGCGGTGCCAGTGCGGGCTGAATGTCGGTCTCTCAGCCAAGGCTTACCACCACAACCACATGCGAAGCGTGTCCACGATCCGACGCGAACCGATCCACAACAGCGTCCGGTCGCCCACGTCCAGCT
>CAXBOF010000356.1:0-3353 GCA_963977205.1 uncultured Phycisphaera sp.
GCCCGCGTCGCTCCGCTGGTGCCGAAACCGCACGCCCGTCAGCTCGACCACCGCGCTCAAAGCGCCTCCCCGGGCGGCGGCAGCCCAACACTCGACGGGTCCCTGTTCACCGAAGACATCACATCGCTCTCGACGATCCGCCACTGCCCATCATCAACCGCGACCGTGTACGTCGCGTGGTACACCGTCTCTCTGGGGTGCGAGTGCCCCCAGTGGTAGACCGTCCCCTCGACGAGCCAATACGCCTCAACCTCAAAGCTGGGCGTGCCCACCGGATCAAACCCGACGAGCTTGGCCTCATCGAGATCGACACGCGTGACGCGCCCCACCGACCCGCCGTTCTCCGCCTGGATCAGCCCCCGGTGGATCTGCGTGTACAGCTCCTCGAGCATCGGCCCGGACACACTCCGCGAGAGCGCATCGTAGATATCACTCTCAGCCGAATAATCGAACGCGCGGTACACGTTCGCGTGCAAAGGTCTGAAGACCTCAAGCAGCTGCTCATCGCTCACCTCGACCTCACCGATCGGGACGAGCCCCACATCACGCAGCGCAATCGCCAGCACCGCTGCGGGCAACCCCACACCAAAGACCGCGACCATCGCCTTCTTCGTGCGCACCCAGACCGCGCCGATCAATGCAACCCCAAACACAACCACACCGATCGAGGCAGCGGGCAGCGTGGTCCGTTCAAAGCTCGTCGGCGCGGGCACCTTGGC
Source organism: uncultured Phycisphaera sp. (assembly GCA_963977205.1). Lineage (GTDB taxonomy): Bacteria > Planctomycetota > Phycisphaerae > Phycisphaerales > UBA1924. The sequence continues at coordinate 720 of CAXBOF010000356.1, forward strand.
GAGCCGGTCATCGATCGTCATGTGCGACGGGTGCCAGTCCACCGTCTGGTCGCTCTCGCTGAAGATCACCTGCTCGACCACGCCCTCGGCCTTGACAAGCGCCAGCAGGATCATCTTGGGTCGCTCGCTCCCGGGCGCTTCCATCTCCGCCGAGAGCGTGTCCTCGGGAAAGTCCGTCCACGTCATCGCCACGTGCTCGGGCGTCGACTTGAACGGGTACGAAATGACCACATCAAACCGCGTGAGCGCGCCCATACCGGTCTTTGGAAAGAGCTTGAGATTCTCGCGTCCTAGGCGGATCAGCTCGTAGTTCTCAACGACGCCCCGCACCGCAACGCCATCAATGGACACCGAGTTCTGATCGAGCAGGAACTCGAGCACCGCCTCCCGGACCGCCTCTTCCTCGCTCGGGTCCACGACCTCACCGAACTCGCGCTGGGTCGGGGCGACCGCGTCGACGTAGTTCAGGTTCATCCCCAGGACGTAGCGGACATCGGTGTCGGTGATAGAGATCCGCAGATCCGCGTGCGGGCCGTCCTGCGGGTCGGCCTTTGCGGGCAACGCGATGAGCATGAGGGCCGTCAGGGCGGCGTTCAAGAAAACTCGGATCGTCACGGCTGCTCCGTCGGTCTGTATCTGGATTCCGGGCAACATGCTAGCATCCTTCACGCGATGGTCCGGTATACAACCCGAGCCCGGGGGCGGTTCAGCCTATCGCCGGGCCTGATGCAATCCCCCCTGATGCCATCGAGGAGAACTGCCTTGAAGAAATTCACCCGAGCCCTGACACCCGTATTTGCCATTGTCCTCTCCGGCTCAGCGCTGGCCCAGGAAGCCATGGACACCGGCGTCAAGGACTACGAAACCGACCTTCGTGTCTACACCGCCCATGTCAGCTACCTCGCCAACGACTTCATGGAAGGACGCGTCCCCGGATCAAAGGGCATGGAGATCGCCCGCGACTACAGCGAGCACTTCATGCAGCTTGCCGGCCTCGAGCCCGCATTCACCACCAAAGAAACCCTCGCCAACGGCTCCGTCCGCGAGGTTCCCTTCTCCTCCTACCGCCAGGCCTTCCCGCTCGGCGGCACGCTCGAAGTCAAGAGCTCAACCCTCAAAGCCAACGTCGGCGGCGAGAGCTTTAACTTCGAGAGCGAACGCGACTACACCGTCACGGGCCTGGGCGGCTCGGGCGACATCACAGCCGACGCCGTTTTCGTGGGCTACTCCATCGGCGAAGGCCCCGACGGCTACTCGTCATACCCGCAGGGCGCCGACCTGACCGGCAAAATCGCAGTCATGTACCGTTTCGAGCCCATGGACGACGAGGGCAACAGCCTCTGGAACGAGGGCGAAGCCTGGAGTGAAAACGCCAGCTTCGACGTCAAGCTCCGGGCCGCATTCGAGCGCGGCGCCGAGGCCTGCATCGTCATCAACACGCCCTTCGCAAGCGACGACCGCATCAACCGCCTCGACGGCTTCCGCGGCAGCGGTACCGGCGGCGACAAGCCCGTCGTCATGGTCTCGGCCGAGGCGGGCAAGATGCTCCTCGATGCCACCAAAGACCACGACGCCAAGGACCTCTGGAAACTCTCCAACGAGGGCAGCCAGCTCGTCGACCTGGGCGAGATGACCGTCAAGGCCGAGCTCGAACGCGAAGTCCTCAACGCCGAGAACGTCGGCGGCATCATCCGCGGCAAGGGCGCATTGGCCGACGAGTGGATCGTCGTGGGCGCTCACCTCGACCACATCGGCATGGGCTACTTCGGCTCACGCTCGGGCTCGGGCCAGCTCCACCCGGGCGCCGACGACAACGCCTCGGGCTCGGCCGCTGTCCTGCTGCTTGCGGACCTCGTCAACCGCTCGTACGCCAACCTCTCCGACGGCGACCAGGCCCGCTCGGTCCTCTTCATGTGCTTCGACGCCGAGGAATCAGGCCTCAACGGTTCACGCTACTACTCGAACAACCCGATCGTCCCGATCGAAGACCACGCGGTCATGATCAACTTCGACATGATCGGCCGCGTCCTCAACGACCGCCTGATCGTCTCGGGCCTCGAGACCGGCGAGGGCATGGCCGAGGCGCTCAGCCCCATCCTCGAATCCACCAAGCTCGAGATCGTCAAGCCCCAGAACATGAGCGGCGCATCCGATCACACGTCCTTCTACACCAAGGGCGTCCCGGTGCTCTTCTCGATCATCGCCGACTTCCACGCCGACTACCACACCCCGGGCGATGTCTACTGGAAGCTCAACAACGAGGACACCGTCCACGTCGCGCACATGTACCACGACATCATCATGAAGCTGTCGACAATCCCCGAGCGTCCCAAGTTCGTCTCGCCCAGCGCCCAGAATAGCGGCCCGAGCATGAGCGATATCAAAGTCCGCTTCGGCATCAGGCCCGACTACAACGCGGACGATCTTGGCATCAAGATCAGCGATGTCACAGAGGGCGGCTCGGCCGGTCTCGGGGGCATTCAGCCGGGCGACATCCTCGTCCGCTGGGACGGCCAGAAGGTCGCCGACATCCGCGACTGGATGGGCAAGCTCGCCGAGCACAAGCCGGGCGATGTCGTCAACGTCGGCGTCAAGCGCGACGGCGAGGAGATCACCCTCGAGGTCACACTCCAG
>CAXBOF010000357.1:0-3352 GCA_963977205.1 uncultured Phycisphaera sp.
GAGCCTCCTCCGTCATCCCCTCAAAGAATGGCGGGTTCTGGATGTACGTCGAATCATCGTCCCACCCGTACAGCTCGCTCTTGCTCACCGGCACGTTGTTCCACGTCGGATTTCCCGTGAACACGTCGCTGTATTTGTCCGCGAACTGCTCCGAGCTGATGCACTGCGCCCGCAGCGCCCGCACCTCCGTGAGCGAGGGCCAGATGTCCTTCAGGTACACGTCCTTGCCATCGGGCGTCTGCGCAATCGGATCGCTGTGAAGATTGATATCAACCGTCCCCGCGATCGCATACGCCACAACCAATGGCGGGCTCGCCAGGTAATTCGCCTTCACCCGAGGATGCACCCGCCCCTCAAAGTTCCGGTTGCCCGAGAGCACGCTCGCCGCGGCAAGGTCGCCCTTCCTGATCGCCTCCTCAATCTCCGGCGGCAAGGGCCCCGAGTTGCCGATGCACGTCGTGCACCCGTAACCCACCGTGTGGAAACCCAGCGCCTCGAGATCCTCTGTCAGATTCGCCTTGTCGTAGTACTCCGTCACCACCTTCGAACCCGGCGCCAGACTCGTCTTCACCCAGGGCTTGCGTGTAATCCCAAGCGCCCGAGCCTTGCGAGCTACCAAGCCAGCCGCGATCATTACGTCCGGATTGCTCGTGTTCGTGCAGCTCGTAATCGCCGCGATCACCACGTCGCCGTGCGTCAGGTTTACCCGCGTGCCCGGCTTCTCGGGATGGCACGCCTCGCTCAGCGTCACCATCACCGAGTCTACAGCCTCAACACCATTGGAAGCCTCCGGATTCACGGCGGCGTTGTCCGCCTCGCCGCCCTCGCCCGCCCAGCGGTTCAGGTTCACGCTCTCCGAAGGCACCTTCTTGCCGAACGAATCCACAAGCTCCTTGTGCCACTGCGCCTTCATGCTCGTCAGCTCAACACGATCCTGCGGCCGCTTCGGACCCGCAAGGCTCGGCACCACCGTCGACAGATCAAGCTCCATCACCGACGAGAACGTCGGCTCGGGCTTGCTCTTATCCCACCAGAAATCGTTCGCCTTGGCGTACTTCTCCGTCAGCTCGATCTCTTCCTCCGTGTGAGCCGTCAGTCGCAGATAATCCAGCGTCACCGAGTCGATCGGGAAGAAGCCGCACGTCGCGCCATACTCGGGCGCCATGTTCGCGATCGTCGCGCGGTCTGGCAGACTCAGATCCGCCATGCCCTCGCCGTAGAACTCCACGAACTTCTCAACCACACCATGGGCGCGCAGCATCTGCGTCACCGTCAGCACAAGGTCCGTCGCCGTCGCGCCCTCGGGCAACTTGCCTTTCAGCTTGAAGCCCACGACTTCTGGCGTCAGCATGTACACCGGCTGGCCCAGCATCACAGCCTCGGCCTCGATGCCGCCAACGCCCCAGCCCAGCACACCAAGACCGTTAATCATCGTGGTGTGACTGTCCGTACCCACCAAAGAGTCCGGGTACACCTGAAGCTCACCGTTGGCAGTCCGTGTCAGCACACCCCGCGCCAGGTACTCAAGGTTCACCTGGTGCACGATCCCCGTCGCCGGCGGCACAACGCGGAAACGACTCAGACTCTCCTGGCCCCACTTCAGGAACCGGTACCGCTCGTTGTTCCGCTCGAACTCCCGCTCAGCATTAATCGTCAGCGCCACCCGAGACGCAAAGTCATCCACCTGCACCGAGTGATCGATCACAAGGTCGCACACAACCTCGGGATTGATCTGCTCCGGGTCGCCGCCCAGCTTCTTCATCGCGTCGCGCATCGCCGCAAGATCAACAACGCACGGCACACCCGTAAAGTCCTGCAGCACCACACGCCCGGGCATGAACGGCATCTCCACCCGGTTCACATCGCCCGCGTTGTACCCGGCAAGCGCCGTCACATCGTCATTGGTCACAATGAACCCGTCGAGGTTGCGAAGCTGCGCCTCAAGCAACACCCGCACCGAATACGGAATCGCATCGATCCGGGCAAGCCCCTTGTTCTCAAGCTCGCGGATGCTGTAATAGGTATAAGTCTCGCCGCCGACCGTGAGAGTCTTGCGGGCACCGAACGCGTCGCTGGCCATGGGAAGTTCCTTTCGAGTTGCTTATAGCATCGACCCCAATCATGCATATATCAAATCAATGAAGATTGTAGTTTGCATAAGCGAAGCTGATATCAGGTTGTTGTTATGATGTCGCCATGACCATCGCCCGCATCGTCACTCGAACGATCCAAGCCCCCGTCGGCCCGCTCCTCGCCGCCGTCGCCGAACCGATCGACCCAAACGAATCGCCCAAGCTCTGCCTCCTCGAGTTCATGGCCCGCCCCAGACTCGCCCAGGAAAAACACGATCTTGAGCGACTGCTCTCCTGCCGACTCGAAGAAGAAGGCGAGTTCGAAACCGCCACGCCCGCAGCCGATCTCCTGGATGAAACCCAGCGCCAGCTCGCCGAGTACTTCGCATACGAGCGCACCACCTTCGACCTGCCCCTCCTCCTGCCCGGCACACCCTTCCAGCAGAAAGTCTGGCAAGCTCTCACCGACATCCCCTTCGGCACCACCATCAGCTACGACACACTCGCCAAACGTGTCGGCTCCGTCGCACGAGCAGTGGGGGGCGCCAACGGCTCAAACCGCGTCCCCATCGTCGTCCCATGCCACCGCGTCATCGGCGCCGACGGCTCACTCACCGGCTTCGGCGGCGGCATGCACAACAAACGGCTCCTCCTCGAACTTGAATCCGCCATCACACCCGAACTCTTCGCCTGATCCGTGCGCAAAAAAATCCCCCTGCGCAAGCGGGGGGACTCTTTGAATTGAAGCTCGATTGAAAGACTTGACTCAGAACAGCGCCTGAATCTGCGACCGAATCACAAACTGCCCGTCCTCGCCCATCGCATCAACAAGGAACCCGCGCGAGCTGCTGTTGTATGTCGAAGTGATCGGATCCAGCGCATAGTTCGCATCCACCGTCAGCTTGAGCACATGCCCGTGGATGTAGTAGTTTGTGCCCACCGTGATGACGTTGAGCTGTCCCAACCCCGCATCGTCATCCTCGCGCACAAACACGCCGCCCTGCACCGTCGCGCCAAACGCCGTGAACGACTCGCCGCCCTCGACATCAAAGCTCTGCCCGAACAGGGCCGCAAACGCGTTCCACCCGTTGCCCTCGATGCCAAAGTCCACCGTGCCGCGGGTGTCCGAGTAGTCATCGTCCACAAACGTGTCGCCGTCGGCATCGGTCTGCCCGCCCGAGACATGCACCGCCGCGCCCGCAAGCCAGGCCAGTTCCTCGCCCTGCCAGCCCACGAAATCATCGTGACGCTTCCAGTCCGCCTCGGACTTGCGCTCAATC
>CAXBOF010000358.1:0-3350 GCA_963977205.1 uncultured Phycisphaera sp.
GCTGAGTTCGACCGAGCCTGTTCCTTCCGCGCCGGTGAGGGTGAGCGAGAGATCGAGGCGGTCCGCCTGATAGCGCTCGCCGGTCTGGCTGTTGAGCCGAACCCCGAGCAGCCCGAGTTTGGCCGCGACATCGGATCGTCCCCAGTCGATGCCGTTCTCGCCCATCGCCAGGCGGATATCGCTGGCGGTGAACGACAGCCCCCCGCCGTCGTCCGTGGTCATCGTCTCGGGCACAAACCGGCGCAACATCGCACCCATGTTGAGGAGATCGACTTTCACACCCTGACCAGCGGTCACGAGGGTGTCATCGATGATGACAAACTCCCCGCGTCCGGTGAGCCGATCGGACTTGAGATTGATATCAAGGCCGACGCGGCTGTCAGAATTCATCGCCGCCGTCGCGATCACATCGAGATTCGGCCCGATGTCCTCAGCGAGCACGAAGCCCGCTTGCTCGACCATCGGCTGGGCGAGCCGGGTCATCGCGTTGCGGAGCGCCAGCTCGCCATCGAACTCGGGCAAGCCGCCCTTGAACTTTCCATCGGCATCGACAAGCTCGCTGGCGCGGAGCGAGATGCTCAGATCACCGGCGAGCTGATCGTCCACGCGCAGAGTCATTCCGCCGGCGACACTGGCGCCATTCTCGATATCGAGTACGTCCAGCGTGAACGCCGCAGCCGAGGTGGCAAGCGTGTGTGATTCGTCGGCGATCTCGATCGTGCCCGCCATCGGCTCGATGCGGAGCTCCGCCTTGCCGCTGACAGCGCGCAGGTCAGTCGATGTTTCGGCGCTCAGGCGATCCAGATCCACAACCACATCACGCACCCAAAGCTCGGCCCGCCCGCCCGAGGTGAGCGAAACATCCGCAAGCCCGAGCTGCCTGGAAACGAGCGGCGCGACCGAGTCGGCCTCAAACCGCACACCCGCTCCGTCGCTGCGGATGACCGAGTCATCGAGCACGAACCCCGCGCTGCCGCGCACATTGTCGGAGTTCACATACAGGCGCAGCGCCTGATCCTGCCCGCCCTCGAAGGCGAGCTCGGCATCGATGCGCGAGCCGAAGTCCTGAGTGATTGAAACATTCACGCCAGAAAGCCACGCACCGGCCAGCGAATCGAGCAGTGCGCCCTCGACGTCGTTGATCTCGACGCCGCCCTGAAGGCCCGCAAGCATTGAAGCCACGAAGCCATCGGTCGGCAGCGTGCCTGATGCGCTGTAGAGCTGCTGCACCTCGGCGTTGAGCACAAAGACACCGGCGGGGCGGTCGGCGAGTCGCGCGGTCGTGACCGCCTGCACGGATACGCCGCGCTCGACGCCGCGCGTTTTGACATCGAGCGTGATCGGCTCGACGATCCAGGCTTCGCCGTCGAGCGTGCCGGTCAGCTCGCCCGTTTCCAATCGGCCGCGCAAGTTTGTTGAGTTCCAATCGAACGACGAGCCATCCGTCGGGATCGTGGCCGCGGCTTCACCGAATGTCACGTTTACACCCGGCACATCGCCCAGCGTGACAACCTGCCCGGACTCGAGCGTGACGATCTCACCCGAGGCCAAAGCCAGCTTGGGCAAGAGTGCATCGACCGCGTCCCCCTCGGCTCGGAGTGTGCCCTCGCCCGAAGCCTCGACCCGGTAACCCGCGTCGGTCTTGCGGAACGCGACCGGGAGATTCGCAGACATCGGCTTGGAGTCGAACACGACCTCGGCCGAGCCGCGATCCAAAGTGGCGGTAAACGTCACCTTCGCCGTGTAGCTGCCCGCGTCGAACGCCTCGCCAATGTAGACATCGATGGGCGAGCCCTCGCCCGCCAGCGACACGCTGCCCGTGGCGCTCGCATTCTCATGCGTGAGAAGCCCGGCGGCATCGGTCAGGCCCGTGATATCCAGCGTGATGTCCGTCTTGCCCGACCAGTCGGGCGTCGAGATCGTGCTGACAAGCGCCCCAGCCAGCGGCTTACCCACACCAAGCTCAACCGAGCCCGTGATGTCTTTGGCAGCGAACTCGGTGCCCTCGGTATCGATGTAAGTCAGGCTCAGGCCGTCGGCCCTGAGTTTGCCCTGAAGTGATGCTGGCAACTGCACGGGCCCATCGCTCTTTGGCGCCGGTTCCGTGCTCTCTTTGAGGAGCCCACCCAAGGGGCCCTGGCGCTGGTCGATGGTGACATCACCCGAGAGCGTGATCGTGCCGAGGTCTTTCCAATTGAGCGCAAGCCCGAAGAGCGATCGGTTCACACGGATATCGACGTCGGCGATCTCGCGCAGCGAGCCATCGACGATGCGCAGGCTCCGGACGCTCTGCCCGCCGAACCAGCTCAGGCCGAGCTTCTCGATCCGCGCGCTCCCGCCGAGAGTCTCGGAGAGCCTTGACTCGACCATCCCCTTGCCAGCGAGACCAACGATCGTCGGGGCAGCACCGACCAAGACGAGGAGCGCCCCAGCCGTGATGAGCGCGATCTTGCGCTTTCGGCCGCGTCTGCGCCCGCCGCCACCACCGGCGGGCTCAACGACCGCCATGCGCTCGGCCTGCTCCTCACGCTGACGCGATGAAAGCGACCCTGATCCACCAAACTCCAACGAACGTCCCTGCTCGCTCACAAAGTCTCTCCACTGGCTCCGCCACCCAAACAGCCTATGCCCGAGCGGGTTGTCGGTGTCACAAAAGAAGCGGCGGCCCCAAAGAGGGACCGCCGTGAGTGATTTCTCATTGCATGTGAGGCGGATATCAGGCGTCGGACGTCTTGACGATCTGCCACTCTTCCAGCTCGACCGGGGCCTGACGGCCGAAGATCGTGACCAGAACGCGGACCAGACCCTTCTCGGGAAGCAGCTCGTCGACCGTGCCCTCGTAGCCCTCGAAAGGGCCTTCCTTGATCGTGACCGCTTCGCCCTTGTCGAAGGTCAGCTTGATCGTCGGCTCGTCCTCGGGCTTCTTGCTGTCCTGGAGCATCTTCTCGATCTCGTGCTGCTGCAGCGCGGTCGGGCGACCGGCTGTGCCCACGAAATCGCCCACGCCCGTCGTCTCCTTAATCAGGAAGAACACGTCCTGGGGGATGCGGCCGTCGTCTTCGAGACGCATCTCGACAAAGACGTAGCCCGGGTAGAGCTTGGTCTGGGTGATCCGCTGCTTGCCGCCCTTGATGGTTTTGGTCTTCTCCATCGGGACAAGGATGCGGTTGACGAGGTGGCTCATGCCCTCGATCTGGACCTTGCGGAGCAGCGTCTCGCGGACGGAGCTTTCCTTGTTCGAGGCCACGCGGAGCACGAACCAGTCCATGCCCTCGTGGCGGACCGGCTCGTCGTCGCCGATCAGGTCGGCCTTCTCGTTGGGCTTGCCGTCCATCGCCGGCGTGGATGGC
>CAXBOF010000359.1:0-3348 GCA_963977205.1 uncultured Phycisphaera sp.
GCCGAGAATGAGCAGGTCATCGACCCGCGTGCGAAGGTGATCTTCCAACTCATCGCGGATGCGTTCGGCCTCGGCCGGTGGCAGCGACAAGAGACTTGTAAAGACATCCAGCCATTGCGCGATCGGATCGCGCGAAGAAGGCTTGACGTGTACGCTCTCGGTCGATTTCGTCTCGGCGGCGCTCATGAAGTCGCCCCGCTTGTGCCCGTGATGAACGAGTTCATGATCGAGGTGAAGCGCTGATGGGCCGCGATGCGCGACTCGAGGCGGCGTTCGCCCTTGGGCGCGAGGCGGTACCACTTGCGCTTGCGCCCCGGCGCATCGGGCTCGGCGCTGGCGGACTTGATCTCCTCCCAGTCCGTCGAGACGAGCCCCTGTTTTTCGAGCTTGGTCAAGAGCGGGTAGAGCTGGCTGGCGCCGACGCGGAAGGTGTCCTCGGAGCGGGCGGCGATCTGTTTGCTGATCGCGTAGCCATAACTCGGCCCCTCGCTCAGGACCGAAAGCACGATCATCTCCGTCTGGTCCTGCGTGAGTTGTGGCCCGGTTTCTTTGGCAGCCATGACAAACCTCCTGTGCTTTGTACAGCCACAAGATATATCGGATTCAGATATATTGCAACATGATTGTTTCGGGTCTGAGAAAAAACTTGTTCGTGCCCCTTCAACAGCTCGCTGGGAGCCTGTTTGGGCCGCATTGGGGCCTGTTTCTTCCTAGAGTCGGTCTCCCCCGGCATGCGCAGGCCGCGCAGCCGCCCAGGAAGGACGCAGAGACATGGTGCGGGTCACGCTCCCGGATGGTTCGGTCAAAGAGTTTGATGGTCCGGTGACGGCCCTGGCGGTCGCTGAGGCGATCGGCAGTCGCCTGGCCAAGGCGGCGGTCGGTGCCAAAGTCGACGGCGAGCTGACCGACCTGACCACCACCATCGACCGCGACGCGAGCGTGGCCATCATCACCGAGAAGACACGCGAGGGCGAGCACGACCCGGATGCGCTCTTTCTTGTGCGCCACTCGGCGGCCCACGTCATGGCTGAGGCGATCCAGCGGATTGTGCCGGGCGCTGAGCTCGTCTACGGCCCGCCACTCGACACGGGCTTCTACTACGACATCGCCTTCCCCGAAGACCGACCGCTCCGCGAGGGCGACTTCGAGGCGATCGAGAAGGAGATGGCTTCGATCATCAAAGAAGACCGCAGGTTCACGCGGTACGAGATGCCAGTCAGCGAGGGCATGACCAAGCTCAAGGGCGAGGGCAGCAAATACAAGATCGACAACGCCGAGCGCGCGGTCGAGGTGATAAGCAAAAACGGCGACGGCGGCGCGCTCTCGTGGTACGCCACGGGCGAGCCTGGCAAGGACTGGGAAGACCTCTGCCGCGGCCCCCACGTTCCCAGCACCGGGCGCATCGGCGCGATCAAAGTCATGAGCCTCGCATCCAGCTACTGGCACGGCGACGAGAACTCCGACCGCCTCACCCGCGTCTACGGCACGGCCTTCTTCAGCAAGAAAGACCTGAACGAACACCTCGAACGACTCGAAGAGGCCAAGAAGCGAGACCATCGCGTGCTGGGCAAGCAGCTTCAGCTGTTCCACATCGACGAGGCGGTCGGGCAGGGGCTCGTGCTCTGGACTCCGCGGGGCAGCGTGATCCGCAAGGAACTGCAGGACTGGATCGGGACCGAGCTGCGCAAGATGGGATACACGGACGTGTACTGCCCGCACATCGGCAAGCTCGAGCTCTACAAGACGAGCGGGCACTTCCCGTATTACTCCGAAAGCCAGTTTGTGCCTGTGATGGAGAGGCAGTTCCTGCAGGCAGTCAGCGACGAGGGCTGCTCATGCGCCGAGCTTGGCAACATGATGGCTGAGGGTGAGGTCGAGGGATACCTCCTCAAGCCCATGAACTGCCCGCACCACATCAAGATCTACGCGAGCCAGCCTCGCAGCTACCGCGATCTGCCGGTACGACTGAGCGAGTTCGGCACGGTCTACCGCTGGGAGCAGTCGGGCGAGCTCAACGGCCTGACGCGCGTGCGCTCGTTCACCGTCGACGATGCGCACCTCTTCGTGCGCCCCGATCAGGTCGAGGCAGAGGTCGAAGGCTGCCTGAAGCTCGTGAAGCTCGCGTTCGAAACGCTCGGGCTCAAGGACTTCCGCGTGCGTGTGGGTCTGCGTGACCCTGACAGCGCCAAGTACGTTGGCAAGCCCGAGGTCTGGGACAAGGCCGAGGCCGCGTGCAGGGCAGCGGCCGCGAGCCTTGGCGCGAAGGTGAGCGAGGAGCCGGGCGAGGCCGCGTTCTACGGGCCCAAGATCGACTTCATCGTCAAGGACGTGATCGGGCGCGAGTGGCAGCTCGGCACGGTGCAGATCGATTACAACCTGCCCGAGCGGTTCGACCTCGAGTACGTCGGCAGCGACAACACCCGTCACCGCCCGGTCATGATCCACCGCGCTCCCTTCGGCTCGATGGAGCGGTTCGTGGGCGTGCTGATCGAGCACTTCGCCGGCGCGTTCCCGACCTGGCTCGCCCCCGAGCAGGTGCGCGTCCTGCCCATCAGCGAGAAGTCGCTCGACTACGCGAACAAGGTAAGTTCGCAACTCGTCGAGGCGGGTGTGCGCTCAAGCGTGGATGAATCCAACGAGCGCGTGCAGGCCAAGATCAAGGACGGCTCGGCGTGGAAGGTCCCCTACCTCCTCGTCGTCGGCCCACGCGACGAAGAGAACGCCAACGTCTCCGTCCGCGCGTTCGGCGAAGACAAGGACCTGGGCGCGATGCCGATGGATCAGTTCCTTGAGGCGATCACGGAAGAGATCAAGACCAAGGGCGCCACGAGCGTGCGGGCAAGGTTCGAGTAAGGAAGAACCGGGTGCCAGGGCTTGTCCGTCCTCGGCAAGCCGTGTGTATTCTGGCCCACGAACACGGGTTGCCCTTCGGGACAACCCGTGGCACCCGTCACTCTTTCGTCTGCTCCACGATCCACTCCGCAAGCTCCGGCTTCGAGTACGCCGGGTCCCATGCGTTGTGGTTGGCTTCCTTGAACTCCGTGAGCTGCACGTCGCCGCGGCGTTCTTTGATCGCGACCGCGATTGCTCGCGATTCTTCGGGCGGGACGACGTCGTCGAGCGAGCCGTGGAAGAGCCAGACGGGCATGCCTTTCATCGCCTCGGCGGCCGCGACGACCGACTCGTCCTCCGGGGTCGCGGGCGTTTCCTGCAAGCGTTCGCCATCAGTCGACATGCGTCGATCGACGTAGCCGCAGACCGGGGCGGCGGCTCTGAACCGCTCGGAGTGCATGGATGCGAGCATGATCGTGCCGTGACCGCCCTGGCTCAGGCCCGTGATCGCCAGTC
>CAXBOF010000360.1:0-3341 GCA_963977205.1 uncultured Phycisphaera sp.
TCATCTGGCTCTTCCTCGCACTCGAACTGACCAGCCTCCCGACGTACGTCATGGTCACGATCAGCACCGCGCGATCAAAGTCGCGCGAAGCGGGCGTCAAGTACTTCTTCCTGGGCGCACTCGGGGCCGCGATCTTCCTCTACGGGTTCACGCTCATCTACGGCGGCACGGGCAGTGTCCACCTCACCGAGATCCAGCGCAACATCACCACGCAGATGGCAGGCGGTGGTCTGAACCCGATCACGCTGGCCGGGCTCCTGCTGGCGATCACCGGCATCGGTTTCAAGATCGCAGCCGTCCCAATGCATTACTACACAGCCGACGTGTATCAGGGGGCCGCCACGTCGGTCACCGCTATGCTCGCGTTCGTGCCAAAGACCGCAGGCTTCCTGGCGCTCATGCTCCTCTGCTCGGCCGTCGGCTGGCACTACGGCCTGGGCGGCGAGGGCCTGCCCGATCCGATCAGACTTCTGCTCTGGGTCATGGCTGTCATGTCCATGACGCTTGGCAACGTGCTGGCGCTCCTGCAGACATCCATGAAGCGCATGCTCGCCTACTCGTCGATCGCGCACTCGGGCTACATGCTCGTGGGCATCATCGCCGGCCCGGGCGACACGTTCACACAGAGCGGCCTGTCAGCGGTGCTGTTCTACCTGCTCGCTTACGGCGTGATGAACACCGGCGCCTTCGCGGTCATCGCCTCGCTCGAGCGGAGCCCGCAGCGCACGCACACAGGCGAGCTTTCCTACGACGAGGCCGACAGCGTCGAGGCGATCCGTGGCCTCGCCCGCACGCGTCCGCTGCTGGGCTGGAGCCTGGTCATCTGCGCCCTGAGCCTGCTCGGCTTCCCGCTGACGGTCGGGTTCTTCGGCAAGCTGCCCCTGTTTACCGCGGGCATCTCGGCCGGTGAGATCGGGTTGGTCGTGATCCTGGGCATCAACTCGGCGATCGCGGCGTTCTACTACCTGCGGCTGGTGGCCTACCCGCTCTTCGATGAGGCGGGCGATGAGGCCGGTGCGTTCAATCTGACGCCCATGCGGACACGCCCGGCGGTCGGGGCGCTCGGCGCTGCGGGTGTGGTGCTCATGACGATCTTCGCAGGCCCGGTCGCACGCCTGGCGCACGACGCTGTAGATCCCGAGAATGATGCCGTGGCGGAGGCTTCCAGCCTCCGCGAGCCAGTGGCGATGAACGCGGATCTGAAGAGCGAGTAAGACGACAACGGATCACAGCGGAGGCTGGAAGCCTCCGCCACTCAACAGATGTAAGAGGCTGAGCCTCTAGTCCTCGTCCTCATCATCGTCGTCGTACTCGTCTTCCTCGTCATCCCGGTCTCGGCGTGATCGGCTCTCGTCTTTCTTCTTGAGCCCCTGCCACTGGATGAACAGCCCGGTCATCGAGATGACCAGCCAGATGGCGAGCCACTCGATCGGCTTGCGCTCGAACATCGCCTTGCCCGGCAGATCGAGCGACTGACTCAGGAAGTACAGAGCCGGCAGCCACATGCCGGCGCCGGCAAACGCTGTGACGAGCGCGGTTGTCTTCTTGGGTGCAAAGACGCCCAGCGCCAGTCCACCGACAAAGCCCGCAAGCCCCGACGAGGTGAGCAGCATCTTGTCGCCCGCCTCGAGCGGGTCCCACAGCTCGGCCTTGAGACCCTGGTACAGATCCGTCACGAACTGGCCCGCTTCTTTCTCGCCGGCCGCGATGTCCTTGGCGCCCTGCGTCACATCGTCGCGCAGCCCATCGCGCCAGGTCGAACTGTCCTCATCGAGCGAGTTCTCCGGCTCGACAAAGCTGGACTCTGACGAGTCATCGATTGTGATTGGTGGGGGTTCGCTCGTCTGGATGAAGATCGAAGCCGCCAGGATCGCAAGCCCGCTGACGACGGTGGCTGCAAGCACACCGATGGCGACGCGGAAGATGAGGATCGCTGCCAAGGCCCCGAGCGCGCCGCCCACCGCGGCCCCGGCCATTCCGCCCGAGAGGCCGAACATCGAGTCGATGCCCATCCCCGGCACGATGGCGTTGCCGAGGAAACCGCCGGCCAAGGCCCCGAGGACCGCGAAGGTCGGCTTGAGTACCCGGCGTCCCGCGATCCACAGCATCGCCCCCGCGATCAGCAGGGTGAATAACCCCGCGTGAGCCCACAGGGGGTGGTTCTGGATCGCCGCGACGATTTCGTTGACATGGTCCAAAGTTTCGGGATTCATGCTCGCTCCACCCAACTGTACGGCCTGTGGGCACCCTTTCCTTCGGAATTCATGGGCCCATGTGTCAGGGGCGCTTGATTGTTCGCCAAGAATCGTCGATAACTCGCCCGCCAAAGGGGATTCATGGCCAAGAAGACGCGCAAAAAATCACCTGCCCGCAAGCCCGCCAAGAAGCCATCGGCTGTCAGGCCCGCATCGGCAAAATCCGGCAAGACTGGGTCGGCTGCTGCGCGGAAGAAGCCAGTGTCCAAGAAGGGCCCAGCCAAGGCAGGCAGGCCGACCATCACAGATTCGGGGACCGAGGCAATCTCCTCGCCGGCCGACCGCAAGCGGCTTGAGAAGCTCCGCGCCCGGATCAACGAGCTCGACGCCGACCTCGTCCAGATGCTCAACGAACGGGCCAAGACCGTCGTCAGCGTGGGCAAGCTCAAGCAGAAAACGGGCATCCCGATATATGCGCCCCACCGCGAGAGCGCGGTCCTTGAGCGGGTGCTCAAGAGCAACCGCGGGCCGCTCTTCGACAAGACGGTCGAGGCGGTGTACCGCGAACTGATGTCGGGGAGCTTCGCCTTGGAAAGGCCCCTGCGGATCGGATTCCTCGGGCCTTTGGGCTCGTTCAGTCACCTGGCATCGGTCAAGCATTTCGGCCAGAGCGTGGATTTCGAGGATCTTCACTCGATCGACGGCGTGTTCACCGAGGTCAGCCGAGGTCACGTCGATTACGGGCTCGTCCCGATCGAGAACTCGATCGGTGGCGGGATCGTCGAGGCGCTCGACGCGTTCACCGAGCACGCCAGCAAAGTGACGGTCTACGCCGAGGCGCAGATCGAGATCCATCACGCGCTCCTGGCCAACTGTGAGCCCGCCAAGATCAGACGGATCCACTCCAAGCCTGAGATCTTCACCCAGTGCAAGACGTGGCTGGCCACACAATATCCACAGGCTGAGCAGGTGCCGGCAGCCAGCAGCAGCAGGGCGGCCATCACCGCAGCAGAGGAGTGTGCTCAGGCAGAGGCCATCGGGACGACCCCCGTCGCAGCGGCGATCGGAAACTCTTTGGCAGGCTCTATTTACGGTTTGAATACGCTCTTTGAGAACATCGAGGATCGGCCGGGCAATATCACCCGG
>CAXBOF010000361.1:0-3335 GCA_963977205.1 uncultured Phycisphaera sp.
ATGGTCACCCCCGCCGACTTCTCCGCATGGGTCGCCGCCTTCAACGCGCAAGCCTCCGAGTGCGATCAGAACGGCGACAGCACCTGCTCACCCGCCGACTTCTCGGCTTGGGTCGCCAACTACAACGCGGGGTGCTGAGCGGGCGGAACAGGGGATAGAGCATCCACAATGACCTTCACGCAAGCCCCTTGTGGCAAAGGGGCTTGCGACTTTTTGCGCCAATTCCGTGAACCAATCTGATCTTCCCGCGTCAAATCCATGTGACACCGGCGATTTCTCGCCACCAGACAGCGATCCATCACCGACGAGCCGGGCCCATACCGGCCAAGGGAGATTGTCATGCTCCGATTTGCCGCCGTTCTCGCACTGACCCTGCCCGCGCACGCCGTTGCCGAGCCGCTCTTTGTGCCGGCTCAGTACCCGACGATCCAGGCCGCCATCGACGCCGCCCAGCCCGGCGACGAGATCCACATCGCCCCAGGCATCTACCGCGAACTGCTCGACCCCGAGAACAAATCGCTCACACTCATCGGCGCCGGCCCCGACCAGACCATCCTCTCGGGCGACCTCGACGGCGACACCGTGGCGGACGGAGTAATTCTGCATTACCAGAACGAACTGGCCGACGTGCTGCCGTTTATCACGCTCGATGGAATCGCAATGACAGATGCTCAGACTGGACTCGCTTTCCGACGCGCTGCAGATGTCACCATCTCAAACGCAATATTCATCAACTGCGCTAAGGGCATCCATCTTGAAAACGGCCAATTTTTCGATCCGTTCATGTTCGATCTCGCAGTCACGCAATCAATCTTCACCAGCACTGGTAGCGGGATCGATATCCAAACAGCGCTCGACATCACCATCTCGGACACAACCTTCACGAACCTCACCGATATCGCCGCGATCCTGATATCCGAGACTATCAGTATCACCGACTCGCTTGTCTCCGGCTGCTCGGGTCTCGGGCTTGCCGTCAGCGCCGAGTCCGGCACAATCTCTCAGACGCTCTTTGAGAACAACACAAACACTGGAGGCCACTCACCAATCTGGGAGGGCAACAGCCTCTCCGTCACAAGTCTTGGCGAGATCACGATCGAACAGTGTGACTTTCTTGACAACGGCAGCCTGAACGATCGGGCACACGCACTTGACATCCGCTATCCAGGTCCCGTGGCAATTGTCACAGTCAAGGATTGTCAGTTCGTTGGAAACCGTGGCAGCAAATATTCCGCGGCAAATGTGTTTGGCATCTCACATTTTCTGGACTGTATCTTTCGCGACAACGCCGGCGAAGGCACTGGACCGATCAACTTTCTCGTCAGCAACGATCCAAGTACTGTTATCAGGTGCACCTTTGAAAACAACGGACAGGTTCTTCCTGACGGCACATATATCCCTGCAGGAGGAGGCGGGCTGTGCGTGGAGGGCGGCACCGTACTCATCCAAGACAGCACATTTACCAACAACATTGCAAGATCCGCGGGTGCTGTCATGCTCAACAGGGGAAGAATCGGTGTATCACGCTGCGCATTCCAGGGGAATCACGCGAGTCTGGAAGCTGGGGCAATCAAGGATTACACGCGCAGCAACTCCTACGTCGCAAACTCACTCTTCATCGGCAACACATCACAACTCGGTTACGGCGGTGCCATATGGACAAGGGGCGACCAGCCAATCACAAACAATACTTTCATGGGCAATTCCGCTAAACACGGCAACATTGTCTTTGCCAGAGGCACCCGTCAACTCAACCCACAACTCCCACATACCGGATTCAATCACAATCTCGTTATCGAGTCAGACGCGGATTCCAACTCATTCGAGTCTTACTTCGGAGTTTTTCCTATCTCAGAAGCCACAAACCTCATCACCAACCAAATCCAATCCGTCGGCTTCACCCGCATCCCCACCCACGGCGGCGACGGCTTCGGCGATGACCCACGCACGCCGAACATCGATGAATCACTCAACGATGACTACGGCGACCTGCGCCTCCTGCCCGGCTCGCCCGCCATCGACGCCGGGGGCAACACCAAACTCCCGCACGACACCTACGACCTCGACCGCGACGGGGACCGCGACGAGTTCCTCGTCGGCCTCACCGATCTCGCGGGAAACCCGCGGTTCGTCGATGACCCCGGTTCGCCAAACCTCTTTGACATTGGCAGCCTGCCGGGGCCGATCGATCTCGGACCGTACGAATATCAGCCCGTTTCACGCACCATGACCATCCGAAGCCAACGCATCAACCCGGTTCGTTGATCGGCGGTTGTACATCCGCATCCACCGGCTCGTACCACGGGTCATCCGGGCTTGTGTGCATCGGCGGCGGGACTGTGCCGCGCACCACCGGCTCACCCCGCACGCCGTGAAGCATCACCGCGAGCAGCAGCACGCACAGCGCCGTGATCGCCACGGGCCTCAGATACGTCGTCGCCGCCGGCCGACCGGTCACCGGCTGCACCGATGACATCAGCGCCAGCATCATGAGCAGCATCGGCTCGTGATACCGCTGCCAGCTATTGATCGTGTTGCTCTGGGCCGCGGTGAACGCGATAAATGCGCCCATAAATACCCAAGCCTTGCGCCTTGGGATCTCGATCAGAGAACCCGCAAAGACCGCCGCGCCGATCGGCGCGAGCACCAGAAACGCCGGGCTCGAATGGCCCGCGATCACGGGCGTCAGCTTTGCCAGCCCCCAGAACCCCGAGAACCGCCCCGCTTCCTCGTTGTACGTCGTGCTCGGGATGACCGCCAGCAAAAATCCGATGCCCGCTGCGATCAGCAACGGCCGGGGCGACCGCTTTGCAGCGCGCATGATCGGCGGCAAAAGCCAGGGCGAGAACCCAACCGAGAACACCGCCAGCTGCACGAGCAGGAACGCCGGCGTTGAGACACCGATCCCCGTGATGTTCATCTGAAAGCGCGGAGCCGTCAGCCCTCCCCACAGGTTGAGAAACCACGCGAGCACCAGAAACGCCGGCAATGTCATCAGCACCGCGACACCGGAGTGCCACGCCCGAGTTGGCAAGTCATCGAACACCGACCGCTCCGTCGGTCTCGCGTTGAGCCACGCCGTCAGCCACACAAGGCCGGCCGCCCAGATATGGATCTGCCTGACCATCACCAGCCCAAGCAGCACCACCGATCCCAGAATCACCGGCCTCCAGGACACGCTCGGGTGCAGCGTCAGCATCATGATCGCCGCCACGCCAAGCCACGCCAGATTATCGGGCAAAAGCCACGCCCCCGACTGCACGACATAGCTCGAGCAGGCCAGCGGCAGGATCATCAACACAGCGTCATACTTCGACGACCGCTTGGCGAGCCAC
>CAXBOF010000362.1:0-3333 GCA_963977205.1 uncultured Phycisphaera sp.
CGCCGGCTACCGCGTCGAAGCGCCCAAGAACGCTCGCGGCTACGTGCGCCTCTCGTTCCTCCGTGCCGCAACGCCCTCGGAAGTCGAAGCCTGGAAAATTCAGGCCGATGCACCTGCCGTGGCTGCGAACACAGAGAACAACGATGAGCCCGCGGTCGATCCCGGCACGCAAGCGCCCGACGAGCAGGCCCAGCCGGTAGATGTCGCCAGCAACGACACTGGCAACACTGACCCCGCCGATGACTCGGCCCAGGACGCGTCTCTCGTCGATCCCATGATCGATGATGAAACCATTGCCTCCAACACACCCACGAGCACCCCGGCCAGCACGACTGTCCCGGTGCCGACCCAGACGAACCCGGACCAGTCAAACCAGACCCAGCCCGAGACAACCGAGCAGGCGAGTGCCGAGCCTGCCAACACCGATACTCAGGTAAACACAGAGCCCGAGCCCGCCAAGCCCGCGCCGCTTCGTATTAACAGCATCGAAGAAATGGAGCAGCTCTTCGCAGCGGTCCAGAAGCAGTCCACCGAGGAAGCCGAGTACGGCCCGCTGCTGTCCGAAGTGACGCGGATGTACGACGCCACCGCCGACACTCCCGAGAACGCGGGTCTCCGCACAGCCCTGCGTCAGCGCCAGTCGGTCCTCAAGATCCGCCAGCGCGTGCAGGAAGCGACCCGCGCCAACGCGAGCCTGGGCGAACGGGCGACCGAGCGCGAGCAGGAACTGGTCAACAAGGTCCGCGAGCTCGAGATCCAGCGGTCATACGCGGTGGTGGGGCGTCTGCTTCCCAGCGCCGTTTATGATGGCCGCCGCCTGCCCCGCATGTACCGCGTCCAGTCGCTGGGCGTCACCGAGGCCCCGCGGACGATGGGCTACCTGCGTCCGAGCGACGACATCAACCTCGAGAACATGCTCGGCGAAACCATCGGCGTCGTCGGCACGCCCGAGCTCGACCCGAGGCTAAACCTCCTGATCATCGAGCCGCTGAAGATTGATTTGATCCAGGCCGGCTCGCGTCAGCAGTAAGCTGCCCGTTCCTCAGCCGAATCGCCCGCATCTGATCAACCGCCGCTGAACGGATCGTCCCCGGAGCTCTTGGGCTCCGGGGCTTTCGTTTTGGATGGCGGTGTCACCGGTGCGGTCACGACCGACGCGGGCTTGGGTGGCAGCTTGGGCCTGCTCAAGAGCAGCACCACGAACGCTGCCACGCTCACACCAAAGAGCATCGTGAGTATGAACCCAAGGTAGCCCTTGTCGCCCGTTGGAATCTCGTTTCCTGAATCCGGCTTGGCGCCCGAAAGAAACGACTCGCGGTTGGCGGTGGTGTCCTCGGCTTTGCGATCGTTCAGATCGACCTGGTAGGCGTTCTGGAAATACGTGTAGACACCCGAAGCCCGGTAGTTCGAGCCCGCACGCATCAGGAAGAGAGCCGCGAAGATCAACGGCAAAACCATCCCCAGATGGATGCCGATCATCCCGACCTTGCGATTCTTGTGGATCAAGAGCGACATCACGCCCATCGATCCCATCACCACAGCGCAGATGGCAGTGACGACGACCGCGGTCTTGGCGTTGGCGCCGGGCGGGGCGATCAGGTACGCCAGAATCCCGAAACTCAGAATCAGAGCGGCGTACAGGAACATCACGATCCCGACACGGCTGATGGATTGCTGCTGGCTGCTCAATGGTGACCCTTTCAGAAAACTCACATCAGTCTAGTGCATCGGTTCGCTCACGGTCCGTAGGATCGTTTCGCTCATGAGAGACGCCCCAAAGGACATCATTCCGAGATTCGCCTCAGCCCTTTCAGTGCGAACCGAATCCGCCTCGGCCGCCAAGGAGGCCACCGAGCGGGCGTTGTCGCGTCTTGGCGAAGGCGCACCCGACCTGGCGCTCCTGTTCATCACCGCTCCCCACGCGCCACAGGCCGCCCTGATGGCGTCGCTCATCCAGCAGGTCTCGGGCGCTCGGCACGTCGTGACCTGCAGCGCTCGCGGCGTGATCGGTGAGGGCATCGAGATCGAGGAAACACCCGGCGCTTCGCTCATGCTCGCAGCCATCCCGGGCGTCAAGGTCAGCCCCTTCCGAGTCGACGAGCTCCCCAAGGTCCCGGACAAGCCGAGCCCAGACTGGCACAAGGACACCTTCGCCGAGGCCCTGCATGTTGAGCGCGATCACGCCGGCACGCTGCTCTTCTGCGATCCGTACTCGGTGCCGTTGGTACGAGCGCTACCCGCGATGAGCATCGCCTCCCGCGCAATGCCGATCCTGGGCGGGTTCGCATCATCAGCCAAGCAACCCGGCCAGAACGCCATCGGACTCAACGACGACATCCGCGATTCCGGCGGCGTGGGGCTGAGCTTGTCAGGAGATCTCCACATCGAGGGCGTCGTCAGCCAGGGGTGCAAGCCCATCGGCCCAACGATGGTCGTCACCAAGGCCCGCGACAACATCATCCAGCAGCTCGGCGGCAAGCGGGCCGTCGACATGCTCAAAGAGGTCGTCAGCCAACTGCCCGCCAGTGAACGCGTCGCACTGGCAAAGGGCATGCTGCTGGGCAAGGTCATCAACGAGTACCGCGACCGCTTTGGCCAAGGCGATTTTCTGATCCGCGGCGTGCACAGCATCGACGCCACCACCGGCGCGATCGTCGCCAATGATTTCTTCCGCGTGGGCCAGACCGTGCAGATCCATATCCGTGACGCCCAGACCGCCCACGCCGATCTCGACATGCTCCTTGATGCCCAGAAGCTCAAAGCCCGGCCCGAAGCGGGGCTCGTGTTCTCGTGCGTCAGCCGGGGCAAGAAGTTCTTCCGCGAGCCGCACCACGACGCCGCTGTGATCTCCCGCGCATTCTCCCCGACCCAGGCCGGCGTGCAGCAGGCCAAGAGCGGCCAGCACATCGACGTGTCCACCAGCCACACACCGCTGGCGGGTTTCTTTGCCGATGGTGAGTTCGGACCCGTCGGCGATCAGAGCTATCTCCACACAATGACAACGAGCCTGGGACTCTTGCGAAGCCCCAAGCTCGTTGATTGATCAAACTGGATTGTCAACCGAGTTCGGTTCCGTCTCGGAATGTCGATCAGGGAAGCTCAATCAGGGAAGCTTGGCCCCGGACTTGCTGTATCCCTCAAGGCTTTCGTTGCAGATCGGGCACGTCTCGGGCAGCGAGCCGTGACCAACGAGCGGGACGTACTTGCCGCAGTGCCCACAGATGCCAGCATTCACGAGACGCTCTTCGACCGCGGGATCTTCGGCCAGCGACTTCGTGGCGTAGTCCTTGATCTCCGAAGCGCGGATCTTGTACGTCAACTGCTGTTCGTCTT
>CAXBOF010000363.1:0-3331 GCA_963977205.1 uncultured Phycisphaera sp.
CGCCAGCGAACGTGCCCCGATGTTCTCGATCGTCAGCGTCTTGCGGTCAATGGATTTGACCATGATGCCCGGGGGCGTGCCATTGGCGGTGAGCAGGCGCTCGTCGGCCGGGTCGCCCTCGTAGGGCGTGAAATCGGGCACCGCCATCCCGATGCCCTGCGGGCTCGGGCCGTAGTAGATCGGCGTGCCGGGCGCGAGCGACTGGTCAGGAAAGTTGTTCAGCGTCAGGTTGTACCGGGCGCCCACCGCCCTGAAATCCTCGAATTCCGAGCGATCGGGCTCGGCGGTCTCGACGATGGCGGCAAAGTCATTGAGAAACGCCCGCTTGCCCAGGAAGTGGTTCGAGAGCAGTCCCATCACGAAAACGCCCATGCAGATGACCAGCGTCATGACCTGGCTCAGCCGAGTCGAAGCCGCCACGGCGATCGCGGTCAAGACGAGCATCGCGAACCCGAGCGAGAGACACGCCAGAAGGATCTGTGGCTTGAAATCCGTCCCGATCGCTTGGAACGTCCAGCCCTTGCTGATCATCAGCGTGATGATGTATGCCAGGGGAACCAGGGGTGTCATGAGGACGACCGCGATCTGCGAGAACGACCAGCCATAGAAGAAGTTGGTCCAGGCCGCCACGAGCACGGAGATAATCACCGCGCTCATGCTGAAGACGACCACGGGCATATCCATGGTGTCGGAGGCTCTGGTCATCACCTCGTGACGGATGCCGAACATCATGAAGGTCACCATGATGAGCGTGGCCATGATGATCGCGATCGAGACACCCAAATATTTTCCGAATATTACGGTCGGTCTGGCGATGGGTTTGGAGACGATCGTCAGGCTGGTCTTGTCTTCGATCTCTCGGCTGATGACGGCTGTCGCTTGGAAGGCCGCCAGAACCATGCCCATGACAAAGACAGTCGCCATGCCCACATCCAGGAGCATCTTGTTGTCGCCGTGGACTTCGGAAGTCTCGGTGTAACCCATTGAGAAGGCGCTGATTGCGGTGTTGAGCGCCTGCATCAGACCCGAGGCGATGATGAGCACAAAGAAAATGGGCTGCCTGAGGCTCTCAACGAGCGTGTTGCGGGCGATGATGAAAGTCTGAAGGAGCATCGTGTGGGTGGTGTTCGCTCGCGGATCGAGCCCGATGTGCGTTCTTTGGGCGTTTGTTTCCGGGGTCGGTCGGTGTGGGATACGAGGGGTGCCCGCGGAAAGTTCGCGGGGTGGCTGAACATAGAGCCGCCTTCATCGTAGTTCAACGCGTGAGGGTCCGAGCGGCTCACAACGTCTGATGGGTGGACAGTGGATCGGGGCGTGCTGACAATGCACCCCCCGGCAAAGTCCGCCCAAGGGGCGCAGCGGAGCTGCGCTAGTCCCCACGCATGGGGGCCGGTTCGGAGCGGAGCGGATCCTCTTCGATCCGGGCACGTCTCATCACCAGGTCGATCGACTCTGACAGGAACACACGATGCGCGCGGATCACCTGTCTTACAAACGGGCCACAAACGTGGCGATGCTGGGCATCGTCATCCAGCTCGTGCTGGGCGTGGCGCTCTTGCTCTATGGCCTCCTGCTCGATGACCGGGCGGGCATCACGGCCTCCATCTTCATTCTGCTGGGCACGCTGGCGTGGATCGCGCTTGCGATCGTGTTCGATCAGCACCGCCGCGAGCGGATCGAGGCTGTCGAGTACGAGAACTTCTCCGAGCAGGACCTTGCCAGCTCCAGCGTCTTCGAGGAATCCGGCACCGATCTCCGCGTGGCTGCCAAACGCCTCGACGGGCTGTACAAGTACATGCTCCCGGCCGTCAGCATCCTGATGGGCATCGCGCTCATCCTGCTTGGCTGGGTCCGCCTTTCGGGTGAATCCGAGACATTCCGCGATCAGCTCAACAGCGATCTCGCCACCGCCACCGGAACAGGGCATCATGGCTGGGCGATCGCGCTTGGCATCGGCATCGCTGTCATCGGCTTCGTCTTTGCACGATTCACCTCGGGCATGGCCCGCGCCAAGGTCTGGGAAAACCTCCGCGGCGGCTCGGTCTATTCGGTGGGCTCGGCGATCTTCGGCCTGGCGATCGCGATCGCGCACTTTGCCGACCTGGCCGGCATGGGCAGCGTCCTGAGCTGGATCAGCGATGCGCTCTCGATCACCATGATCGTTCTGGGCGCCGAGATCTTCCTGAACTTCGTTCTGGATATCTATCGCCCCCGGCCGCAGGGCGAGTACCCACGCCCCGCGTTCGACTCGCGTCTTCTCGGATTCGTCGCCGCTCCCGACCGCATCGCCGAGTCAATCAACGACGCGATCAACTACCAGTTCGGCTACGAAGTCACCTCGAGCTGGTTCTACAAGCTGCTGAGCCGATCATTCATCTGGCTCGTGCTCTTTGGCGGTGTCGCCGTCTGGCTCATGACCTCGCTTGCGGTCGTCGAGCCGCACCAGCGTGGCATCCTGCTGGTCAACGGCAAACCCACCGGCAGCGAGCTCGGTCCGGGCCTGCACTTCAAGCCGCCGTGGCCCTTTGGCAAGGTCATCGTGCCCGAGTTCATCCGCACCGAAACCGTCGGTGAAGGCCGCGACGCGCGCAAGCGCGACGTCATCGAGCAGACCGCCACGGGCGTGCGTGTGCTTGAGCTGGGTGCCAACGCCCCGGTCCGCCCGACCGTCATGCTCTGGGCCAACGAAGAGCTCGAAGAAACGCTCATGGTCGTGCAGCCCTCGCGGGAGAGTTCGATCCGCCGGACGCGCGACGTCGGGCAGGGGCTCTCGCTGGCGACCGTCCGCGTGCCCGTGTACTACAGCATCACGCCCGGGGGCGTGGAGGCTTATCTCCGCCTCGGCATCGACGGCAAGACCCGCGATGAGATGCTGAACCTCGTCGCCCAGCGCGAGTTGATGCGTGAGCTCGCCTCGCGCAGCATCGACGAGGTCGTCGGCGCAGGCCGCAACGACATCCGCGAATCGCTCAAGCAGCGCATCACCGCGGCGTTCGCCTCGCTCAACCCCGACGAGACCGGCACACCCCGCGGCGCCGGTGTCGACATTCTCTTTGTCGGTCTTGAGGACGCACGCCCGCCGGGCGATGCGTCCAAGTCGTACGAGCAGGTGCTCGAAGCCTCGCAGAAGGCGGCGACCGTGGTGATCCAGGCGCAGCAGTCCCGCGCCGAGACACTCGCCAAGGTCGTCGGCTCGGTTGGTGGTGCCGAGGAGATCGTGGCCGCGATCGCCGAACTCGACGCGATGCCCGCTTCGACGGACCCCACGGTCCTGCTCGAGAAGGAACTTGAGATCCGCGAGATGATCGAGGACGCCGGCGGTGAAGCAGGC
>CAXBOF010000364.1:0-3330 GCA_963977205.1 uncultured Phycisphaera sp.
CGGCGAGATCGTCCACGGCACATCGCCCGTCGATCAGTCCCCCGTCACCGGCGAACCCGTGCCCGTCGACCTTAGCGTGGGGGACACGGTGCTGGCCGGGTCGATCAACGGCGACCGCCCGCTGGTCGTCCGAACCACCAAGCCGGCCGGCGAGAGCACGATCGCCAGGGTCATGCGCCTGGTCGAGGATGCGCAGGCTGCCAAATCACCCACGGAGCTCTTTACAGCCAAAATCGAGCGGTATTACGTGCCCGCGGTGCTGCTGATCACGCCCGTTCTTGCGGTCGTGCCGGCCCTTGCGGGGTGGCTCACCTGGCCCGACTCGTTCTACCGCTCGATGGCGTTCCTCGTCGCCGGCTCGCCTTGTGCGCTTGCGATCGGTACGCCGGCCTCGATGCTCTGCGCAATGGCGCGGTCGGCGAGACTGGGCGTGCTCATCAAGGGCGGGGCGCACCTGGAGATCCTTGCCAAGGCGGACGTGTACGCCTTCGACAAGACGGGCACGCTGACGATGGGCAAGCCCGCGGTCCGTGCTGCCCACGCGGCCCCGGGTGGCGACGAGCGCCAGGTGCTGCGCGTCGCGGCTGCTGTCGAAACACAGGCGACGCACCCCTTGGCCGAGGCGATCGTCCGAGCGGCCGAGCACGAGCAGATCACGCTGCCCGCGATCGACAGCCCGCGCCAGATCGTCGCCGTCGGGGCCGAGGCCGAGGTTGAGGGGCGCACTGTGCGCGTGGGTAAGCGGCTGGATGCACAAGCGGATGCGGCGCTCGAACAGGCCGCGATGAGTGCTGCGCAGACCGGAGCCACGGTGGTG
Source organism: uncultured Phycisphaera sp. (assembly GCA_963977205.1). Classification (GTDB taxonomy): domain Bacteria; phylum Planctomycetota; class Phycisphaerae; order Phycisphaerales; family UBA1924. The sequence continues at coordinate 818 of CAXBOF010000364.1, forward strand.
TGGGTCGTCAGCGATGAGAACGCGATCGGGTTCATCGAGATCGCCGACGAGGTGCGGGCGTCCAGCGCCGAGGCGATCCGTCGCCTGCAATCGATCGGGGTGAAGTCGGTGTCGCTCCTGACGGGCGATCATCGGGCGGCGGCCGAGGGAGTTGCCGGGCCGCTGGGCATCACCGACATCCACGCGGACCTGCTGCCCGATCAGAAACTCACCGAGATCGACCGCTTGCGACAGGATGCTCGGGGCGTGGTGATGGTGGGCGATGGTGTCAACGATGCGCCGGCCCTGGCTCGGGCGGACCTTGGCGTCGCGATGGGGGCTGCGGGCACGGATGTTGCGCTGGAGACAGCCGACATCGCGCTCATGGGCACGGACATGACCAAGCTGGCCGACGCGGTCCTTTTGGCAAGGCGGACTCGGCAGATCGTTCTGCAGAACCTGGTCATCGCGCTGGGCGTGATTCTGATCGTCGCCCCGCTGGGTGCGCTCGGGTATGCCCACTTAGGGGTGGCTGTGCTGCTGCACGAGGGCTCGACGGTGATCGTGGTGCTCAACGCGCTGCGTCTGCTCCGCTGGAAACCCTCCAGCGCGGAATCGTTCTAACCCAAGCCAATTCAGTGACTTCCAAAAAAGCCGCCCCGGGGCTCGCCGAAGCACCCGAGGCGGAGAAGAGGAGTGAGTCTCCAAAGTAAGACACCGGAGCTCAGCATTGGTTCCCGAAAGCCTGCAAGTTTTTTCAGTGACGCCCATTTTGAATCAGTTGCGGGTTTGAATTGGCCCCCGCTCAGACAGGCAGCCCAATTTCACTTACCACAGCCGACCGTCTTCGAGGGCTCTGACCTCGGGATTCTCGTCGTCGTAGGGCTCCCAGCGGACCTTGGCCGCCCCGAGCACCATGCCGGTCGACTGGGCCAGGTTGAGCTGGGCAATCTGGTAGTCCACCACCGCCCGGATCTCGTCGGACCGGGCGCTCACAAGCCGGCTGGCGGCATCGAGGACATCCGTCGAGGTCGAGCTGCCCAGCTCGAACTGCCGGCGCTCGGCCTCGAGCGTGCGGGTGTTGAGGATCACCGCCTGCTGCGAGGCCATGATCCGCTGCCAGCCCGCGCGGAGGTTGTCGGTCGCGTCAAACACGTCCTGCCGGATCGTCTGCTCGCGGCTGGCCTTGTCTGAGATCCGCTGGATGCGCGTCAGCACCGATCGGCGGAGCCGACTCTCGGCCGCCTGATTCCCAATGGGGATCTCTCCCGAGAAGCCGACGGACCAGTCCTCGAATTCGTTCTGGACCGCGATGCTCGCCGAGTCGCGGAGGTTCCCGCCCAGGCCGTTGATCGTATAGGAGGCGTCGAGGTTCAAGGCGGGCAAGGTCTGGTTGCGGTTGAAGTCGATCTGGCTCGCGTCGGCAAGGAGCTGGAGCTCCAGTGCGAGCAGGTCCATCCGCGAAGCGACGGCAAGGTCGGCAAGCTGTGCCGCATCGACCTCGTACATCACCGGGTCGGGCGGGCTGACGGGCAGGATGACCGTTTCGGAACCGACGCCCAGACCCTCGATATTCATGACTCGCTTGAGCGTGCGCTGCTGGAGGAGCACCGCCTGCTCGGCCCGGAGGATCGCGTCCAACCGATCGGCCACGCCCGACTCGGCGCGGATGACCTCGATCTCGGCGACCGAGCCCGCATCGAGCAGACGCTGGGCCTGGTTGAGCACCTCGCGAGCGACCTCGAACTCTTCCTGCCGGAGCTGGAGCTCTTGCCGGGCCGCGTAGAGCTGCCAATACGCGCGCTCGGCGTTGGCCAGCTGCGCGATCACGGTCGCCTTCGTGCGCGTCTCGGCGATGTCTTGATTGATCCCGGCCACCCGCAGCGCGTGCGTCGTCGAACGCCGACCAGCGCCGCGGAGCAGCGGCTGACTCAGGCTGAACTGGAGATCGCTCGTGTACGCGGGGTTGAGTGTGGAGAAAGCGTTGTTGGTCTCGGTCCGGCGCATGGGCAGCGTGATGCTCGCTGTGCCGCCGGTCATCAGCGGGATGCGTACGCCCGGCGTCAGACTCTGCTGCTCGGCCTGGGCATCGTTGAGTGTCGAACTGGTCGGCGTGTCGGTCTGCGCCCAGAAGCCGCTGAGCGTGAAGGCCGAATTGAACGCGGCCTCGGCTTCGCTGACGGACTGCGCCTCGATCGAGGGATCCACCAGTGCCACCTTGAGGTCCAGGTTATTGGCCAGCGTCGCGGCTCTCGCTTCTTCGATCGTCAGACCGAGCTCAGTAAGCCCTTCAAAGGGCGAGGGGCGCGCTTCAAGGTTCTGGGCATCGGGCGTCAGCTGGGACTCGGCGACAAAGCCCGCAAGGTCGAGCGAACCGACATCGCGCGTGCGCTCGACAGAGAGCCGCTCACCCAGATCAGACTCGACCGGCGCGAAGAGATTCGCTGAGCAGCCGACGAGGCAGAGGCACGTGCAGGAAAGCGAGAGCGTCGCAAGAGGCAAGGCGTGTCTGTTCATGGAGCCCCCGGAAAGAA
>CAXBOF010000365.1:0-3320 GCA_963977205.1 uncultured Phycisphaera sp.
CGTCTCGGTCAGCTCCATCAAGCGGTCGATGATCCCAACCGAGCGCCCGATCCCGACGACATCCCGAGGCGAGGCCCGTCCGAGCGCCAATCTCCCCGCGATGCGAGCCACGTCCTGGATGGGCCCGAGCGCCTCGCCCACCTCGTCGGCCAATCGCCGATCGCTGACCAGAGCCGCCACGCGGTCGTGCCTGCTTGTGATCTCATCAAGATCAGCGGTCGGCCGGCAGAGCCAGTCGCGAACGAGCCTGCGCCCCATCGCGGTTCGGCAGCCGCCCGATCCGACAGCCCCAAGAAACAGCCCGACGACAGACCCCTTCGTGCTGCCATCACGGATCGTCTGCTCGATCTCGAGAGCACGCAAACTGACCGCATCGACGACGCATCGGCCGCTGGGCTCTTCTCGCTTTGGGGGACGCAGGTGCGCCAGCGTTGGCGCACTGGCGACGCCGGGCCTTGCCGCCACACCCTCGTCACCGATCGCCTGCGTCTGGCGCAGATACCGGATCAGCGCCCCGGCCGCCGCCACAGCGGGGTCGTCGGCCTCGAGCCCAAAGCCCGAGAGCGTCGTCACGCCGAACTGCTCCAATACCGCCTGCGCCGACTCGTCGCGCCGAAAGTGCCACGCGGGTCTACCCGTGCCGGCGATCTCCAGACGGTCCAGCACCCGCTGCGTCCTGATCGGCGGCCCGCCCGAACCCGACTCGGCGTACACCAACTCACTGATCGCGCGAGACGCCAACTCGTCGGCGAGGTTGTCGGCCTTGGCATCAAACAGCGTCAGTTCGCCCGTCGAAAGCTCCGCCACCGCGATCGACGCGGGCGAGTCGTCGCCGGATTCCGTGAACACGATCGCCGCCACGCGATTCACCGCGGCCCCGTCCAGCAGCGCATCATCGACGAGCGTGCCGGGCGTGACGACCTGCGTCACCGCGCGCTCGACCACGCCCTTGGCCTCGCTCGGGTCCTGGATCTGATCGGCGATCGCCACGCGGTGACCCAGCGCCACGAGCTTGCGGAGATAATTCTCGAGCTGGTGGTGGGGGACGCCCGCCAGCGGCACGCCGCCGGTCCGCTGCGTCAGTGTCAGCCCGAGCTGCTTCGAGACAAGCACCGCGTCGTCGTAGAAAAGCTCATAGAAATCGCCCATGCGGAACAGAAGAACGCACTCGGGGTGCTCCTCTTTGAACCGCGCGTACTGGCGCATCGCTGGTGTGGGTTTGCCGTCGCCCATGGACCCGGACGATAGGGCATTCGGGCGACAATCAGTCGCCCAGAGCCTGTCGGTTGTCGATCGCGTTGTCCGCCTCGGGCAGCTCTTTGGCCACCAGCTTGACGTTTGCCAAGAGCTCATCGAGGTCCGTCTCGCTCAGAGCCGGATTCACGCAGACCATCCGGATCACCCGCCGCCCGAACACGATCCCCCAGCCGAGCTTGGCCAGTTGGCGTTTGTCGAGCAGGTCGCAGATCTTGTCGCTGGGCTTGCCCGTCACCTCGAAACAGACGTTGATCCACTCGGGCTCGAAGCTGAGCGTCAGTTCTGGGTCCCGGCTCACGCGGTCGCGGAAGTGAGCCGCAAGCTCCATCTGCCGGTGCAGCCTCTTCTCATACCCCGCATCGCCCAGGTGCTGCCAGGCGGCCCAGAGCTTGAGCGCATCGTTCCGCCTGCCGCACTGCAGCGAGCGCGTGCCCGGGTTCAGCCGGTCCTCGTCCTGCTGAAACAGATACGTCGCCGCCTCGTCGAAGTGCTTGCTCGTCAGCCCGGGCTCACGCGTCAGCATGACCGAGCAGATCAGCGGCACGCCCATCATCTTGTGCGCATCCCACGTCAGTGAGTCCGCCAGCCCGACGCCCTCCATCAGAGCCGCGTGCTCTTTGGAGAGCAGCGCGCTGCCCCCGAACGCGCCGTCGACGTGCACCCAGAGATCGTGTCGGTGCCCGATCTCAACGATCGGCTTGATCGGATCGAACGCGCCCATGACCGTCGTGCCGCTGGTGGTGATGACCATGGTCGGGTGGTTGCCGCGCTCCTGGTCCTCTTTGATCATCCGCTCGAGTTCTTCGGGGATCATGCGCCCGGCGCTATCCACCGGCACCTTGCGCACGTTCTCACGCCCGAGCCCGATGAGTCCCGCGTTCTTGCGCACGGAGTAGTGCGACTCGGCCGACGTGTACATCATGTGCCGACCGCCCGGCAAACCCTCCTCGCGCGTGCCGCCGACTTTCTCGTTGCGCGCGATGATCATGGCCGCCAGATTCGACATCGAGCCGCCCGGCGTGAAGAGCCCGTCGCCCCCGGTCATGCCCGCAAGGGCCGCCATCTTGTCCAGCAGAATCTGCTCAAGAATCACCTGCACACCCGCAGCCTTGTAGGTGTACATCGACGTGTTCAGGACCGCCGCCAGCATCTCGGCCAGCACCGCGACCGGCTCGCGGCCGCCAAAGAGCTGGTTGTAGAATCCCTTGCCCGTCGTCACCGGCGTCGCAAAGACCACGCTCCGCAGCTTGTCGATCGTCTCCTCGATCGTCAGCCCGCCAGCCGGGATCATCAGCCCCAGATCATCGACCGCCTTTGCAGGGTCGAGCGTTTGGCGCACGGGGCTCTCGGTTTCGGACTGCAAAAGCGACTGGACCAGCTCATCGAGCCGGGCCATCGAAGCACAGGACGCATCGGACGTGTGGGGCATGCAGGAGTATTGGGGGGCTGGCACCGGGGGACCAATTCGCGTGATTCACAGCCGCCCAGACAGATTCAGCCCGACTTCGGCCCGTCCTCCGTCGCGGGATCGTCTTGCCGTGCGGATCGACAGCCCCGGATTGCCTCGGGATCGTCTCAGCCTGATCGACATGCTCAAGAAGCTCGGCCGTCGCGTGAACGTGGTCGGGCCTGAGCCCTGCACGCTCGACCAGATACCCCTCCCAGAGCCTGTGCCGGCGGATCAAGCCCTCGGCCCGTGTGCGCCCCTGATCGGTAAGCATCAGCTTCTCCGCTTCTTGGCGCACAAGCCCGAGCCTCTGGGCCCGCCCGATGGGCATCCCGGCCGCCCGCATCGGCCCAATTGGTACGAACGCCTCGCCCGCTTCGCCGCTGCGGTAGACAAGTCCCAGCAGATCCTCGATCGCGATCCGCTCGGCCAGTCGGCGCTGGCGCAAAGCCCGGGCAATAAAGCCGTGGCTCGGCGAGGCGAAACACACCGCCGCGAACACGACTCCCGCAACGACCGTAATCATCCCCGCAATGTTCAGCGCGTGCTCTGCGCCAAGAGCCGTCGGCAGCTTGGCGCCCGCGAAGTACCCCGCGATGGCGCACAAACCCGCGAC
>CAXBOF010000366.1:0-3317 GCA_963977205.1 uncultured Phycisphaera sp.
GCCGATGCCGCGGATGTGGTAATGGTGGCTCGCGGTGATCTTGGTGTCGAGATGGACATCGCCCAGACGCCCGTGGCGCAGAAGAAGATCATTGAGGCGTGTCGGTGCGCTGGGACTGCGGTCATCGTAGCGACGCAGATGCTCGAGACGATGATTACCGCGTCGAGCCCGACCCGTGCCGAGGCGTCGGATGTGGCTAATGCGGTCTTTGATGGCGCCGATGCGGTGATGCTCTCGGGCGAGACAGCGGTCGGTGAACACCCGGATCTCGTTGTGGACACGATGACGCGGATCATTCGCGCGGCCGAGGACCGCCTGGCCGATCTGCCTCATCGCGCGACGCCGCCACCGATCTTCACGCAGCAGAAGTCACGTGTCGCGGCTATAGCGCACGGTGCGTGGCACATCGCGGCGGATTTCGGGGCCGAGATGGTCGTGGCTTGGTCGCAGCAGGGGACCAGCGCCCGGTTCCTGAGCCAGAACAACTTTCGCATCCCGATCCTGGCGTACTCGTCTGATGAGCGTTTCACGCGTCGGATGGCTGTGCTGGGTGGCGTGAGCCCGCTTCACCGAGACCCGCCCGGTGGGTTCTCGGAATTCGTCAAATTGGTCGAGCGGGATCTGGCGGCGACGGGATGGGCCAAGCCGGGCGCCAAAATCGTGATTCTTGGCGGCGAGCCCTTCGGCAAGCCGCACTCGACGTCGAGCGTCGTGGCCCACATCGTGCGTGAGCCCGAGTGAGGCCGCCCGGCGTACGCTGCTGGCATGGCAACACTTCATCGGACTGCGGCGATATTGAGTATCGGCGACGAGATCACCCTCGGCCAGAAGCTCGATACCAACTCGAAATGGCTCGCCGACCGGCTGACCAATCTTGGGATCACAGTCTCGATAAAGATGACGGTTCCCGACGATCTAGATGCGCTCGCAGCGCGATTCAAGGAACTCGCCAAGACGAATGATTTGGTGCTCTCCACTGGCGGGCTCGGCCCGACGGCGGACGATCTGACGCGTCACGCTCTGGCCAATGCGATGGGTGAGCACGTCGTCGAAGATGACGAAGCGTTGATACAGATCAGAGCGTGGTACGAGGGGGTCGGCCGTGTCATGCCCGATGCGAATCGTGTCCAGGCCGCTCGGCCCGCTTCGGCGGAGTGTTTAGCCAATCCCAAGGGCACGGCTCCGGGATTGCGGTCATCGCTCGGCGGCGCGGATGTGTTCTGCTTGCCCGGCCCGCCGCGCGAGATGAGCCCCATGTTTGAGAGCTTTGTGGTTCCAATGCTCCGCACGGACCGGGTCGTGCTCACACGCGTGCTGCCGACGGTGGGGCTGGGTGAGTCGGCGATCGCGGATCTCCTCGGTTCGCTCATGGATCGCGATCGCAACCCTTTAGTCGGAACGACGGCCTCGGCGAGCATCGTGACGTGCAGAATCCGGTACGAGGGCACTGACAAAGCCGAGGGAGAACGTCTGCTGGACGAGACTGTGTCCCTTGTGCGCGCCAAGATCGGGGCGTACATCTTTGCGGAGAACGATCAACCGCTTGCAGAGGTCGTGCTTGGTCTGCTCCGAGTACGGGAACAAACGGTTGCGACCGTGGAATCCTGCACGGGCGGGCTAATTGGCGGCATGTTTACGGAGATCCCCGGCTCGTCAGACGTGTACATTGGCGGCTGGGTGACGTATACGAACGAGATGAAGACGAGCCAGGTCGGCGTGCATCCCGACGTATTTGAGCAGCACGGCGCGGTGAGCGAGGAGTGCTGCCGGGCGATGGCCGAGGGCGGGCGCGAGCGGAGCGGCGCAGATTATGCGATCAGTGTGACCGGCATCGCGGGCCCCGGTGGCGGGTCGGACGAGAAGCCGGTGGGCACGGTCTGGATCGGACTGGCTACGCCCGGGGGCACACGGGCCGAGCATTTCCGGATCATGGGCGACCGCGACATGATGCGACAGCGCTCGGCGACCGCGGCTCTTGCGATGCTCTGGAAAGCTCTGAAAGAGCCGCGGGCGTAAGCACGCGGACTAAATTCCCGGCGCATGCTTCGGCAATAGTTTCCCTCGCTCGCGCTTCGGGCTCGTCAGGGCGGATCATTCCCCCGGAATATAGCTGATCGCCCCTTCCATCGGGCTGCTGGCGGTGGCGTAGAGCTTTTTGGGGATTCGGCCGGCGAGGTAGCTCTGGCGGCCGGCGATGGTGGCGTGACGCATGGCGCTGGCCATGAGAACCGGGTCCTGGGCGTGGGCGATGGCGGTGTTGAGCAGCACGCCGTCGGCGCCAAGTTCCATTGCGACCGCCACATCGCTGGCCGAGCCGACGCCCGCGTCGACGATGACGGGGTAGGTCGGGTCGTTCTGTTTGAGAAGCTCAAGGCAGAGCACGATGTTGTTTCGGTTGAGGATGCCCTGTCCCGAGCCGATCGGGCTGCCGGCGGGCATGACGCTCGTCGCGCCGGCGTCCTTGATCCGCATCGCGCTGATCGGGTCGTCCGAGGTGTAGCAGAGCACTTCGAACCCGTCGGCGACGAGCTCGCGCACGGCCTCAAGCGTGCCGACAGGATCGGGCAGGAGCGTTTTCTTATCACCCAGGACTTCGAGCTTGACCCAGCTGGCGCCGGGGTTGCCGAGCTGTTCGAGGAGCTCGCGCCCGAGCCTCGCGACGCGGACGGCATCCTCTGCACTGAAGCAGCCGGCGGTGTTGGGCAGGATCGTGTACCTGGAGAGATCGAGGAACTCGAGCAGGCTCTGGCCCTGCTCGTTGTAGAGGCGTTCACGCCTGACCGCGACCGTGACGACCTGCGCACCCGAGACGTCGAGGGCATCACGCATGAGCTCGTTGGTGGCGTATTTGCCCGTGCCCACGATCAGGCGGGAATCGAAGGTGCGCGAGCCGAGCGAGAGCAGGCCCGAATCGGTGGCGGGTGTGACGGTCGACATGGCTCAGCCTCCTCCTACGAGCGTAACGATCTCAACGCGGTCGCCGTCGGACAGGGTGTGATCCGCGTGTTTAGCCTTGCGAACGAGTACTTTGTTGACCTCCACAGCACAGGCCTGGTTCTGGAGACCAAGCTCCGTGATGAGCGCCGAGATCGTTGCTTCGCCCTGGATTTCATGTTCCTTGCCGTTGAGTTCGATACGCATGTCTGATCCTACGCCCCCAAATCCGGTACGATCTGGCATGCCCCGATTGCTCATCAGTGTGCTTGTCATGGCCTCGCTCGCGGTTGTCGGCTGTCGGCGCGGCCCCAAGGAGTACAAGCAGGACACGCCCGAAGCGGTTATCCAGAGCATGGAAGCCATGGTCGAGGATGGCCAGA
>CAXBOF010000367.1:0-3316 GCA_963977205.1 uncultured Phycisphaera sp.
CGGGTAGGTGTGCGCCAAGGCGTGCATGATCGCCATCAGGACCGCGGCCGGTGCGCCGTGCCCACAGACGTCGGCGATCAGGAATCCCCATTTGCCATCCTCGAGCGGGAAGACGTCGTAATAATCCCCGCCCGCGCGCGCCGAGGTCTGGTAGTACGCCGCCAGATCGAGACCGGGGATCTCGGGCAGGTCCTTGGGCAAGAGCGAGCGCTGGATGTCGGCGACCACCTTGAGCTCCGCATCGACCTGCTCGTACGCGAGGTCCCTTTCGCGTTTGAGCACGAGCATGTTCGTGGCCCGCCCGAAGAGATTGGTCCGCCAGACCGCATCGGGCAGCTCGGTCGGGTTGAAGAGGTCCGGGTCGTTCAAACCCATGACGAACATGTTGAGCGCCTGCCCGTTGTCGTAGCTTGGCACCGCGATGATGATGCTCATGCCCGCCAGGTATTCGTGGGCCGGGTCGTCCTTGGGGATATCGACCTCGGTCAGATAGGCCGCCTCGCCCTCCATGATGAGGTCCATGAGCAGGCCCGATTCGTAGATGGGCAGCTTGTCCTGGTTCTGCCACGGATCGAAGTCGGCCTCCCATTTCGAGGACCGCGTAACCTTGTAGCCCGGTCTGTCGAGACCCCGCCGACTCAGGGCGACATACGCCTCCACGGGCAGGTAGGTGCCCATCCGGTCGCGGTAGAGCTTGACCATCTCCTGCGGATCGGTCTGCTGGGAGAGCTCCCGCATGAGCAGCGTGACCTCACGCAGGCGTGTTTGCCAGTCGCCATGCCTGGATAGCCGATGCCCCTGCTGTGAGGGGGATGGCTCTGGCTGTCCCTGTGTCTGGTCCACATTCAGTCCTATAAATAGGCAAGGCCATTTTTCCGAGGGATACTACACCCATGCGATTGCGGACTCTCTGCTGCCTCATCGGGCTCGTTTCGGTCGTTCTGACCCCCGGCTGCTCCAATGCCGGCCAGGACTCATCCAAGAAACGCAACGCCCTGACCCCCTACACCCAACCTATGACGATGGTGCTTGATTCCTCCATCGACGACTGGCCCATGGACCGCGTGGCCGTCGCCGATGAGTACTACCTCTATCTCCGCTTCAGCCCGGGCCAGGCGATCTCGCTCCAGTCCAACAACGAATCCGTCGTCGTCGCCCTCGACATCGATGGCAACATGTCCACGGGTCTGCCCGCCGGCGAACTCGGGGTCGATCTGGAGATCACCTTCAGCCCCGCCCGAGACGACGGCACGCCCGGCAACGGCACGGTCATCACCGCCATCTCACCCGACGGCGAGCGCATCACCCTCGCCCCCGCGCTCCTGGATATCAGCGTCTCACCCTCGCACGCCTCCGACTGGTTCGAGATGCGCATCGCCCGCCGAACCACGCTCAAAAACCTGCTGCCCAACGAGGGCCTGTTCAGCTCGGGCCGCATCGCCGGCCGCCTCTCGATGTTCGCCGCCAGCGGTAAGCGCGTCGCCGAGGCCCCGCTCTTTGAGACAGTCCTCCCGCCCGCTTCGCCCAACCCCAAACGCATCCGCGCCAGCATCCCCACCAAGCCCCTCGGCACGGTCCGGATCGTCTCGCACAACGTGCTCAACGGCTCACCGCTGCAAAAGCCCGAGCCCTTCGCGCGGCTCCTCCGCGCACTCGACCCCGACATCGTGGTCGTGCAGGAGTGGTACGACACCCCCGCCGAGGAAATGGCATCGTGGTTCAACGAGCACCTGGCCATCAACGGCAGGTGGAGAGCCGTCACCAGCGAAGGCCGCGGCGTCGCGGTCATCAGCCGACTCGACATCGCGCCCATCGGACCCTCGGCCCTTCTCGTTGAGGCCCGCGGCAAGGAACGCACCGTTCGCGTCACGCCCGCGCTCGTCGAGTCGCCCATCGGTCCCATCGCCATCTCGTCGATCCACCTCAAGTGCTGCGGCAGCATCGGCTCGCCCGAAGACGAGCAACGTGTGATCGAAGCCAGCGCCATCGCCAACATGATCAACGAGCAGACCCGCGACATCGGACCGCATGTGCGCGTGGTCATGGGGGATTTCAACCTCGTCGGCGGCAAGGAACCGCTCTACGCATTGGCCCGCGGCTTCGACGTCGATGGCTCAAACGCCACCGTCGCCGAGCCCTTCGTCATGGGCGACAACGCGATGTACACCTGGACCGAGCCGACGAGCCGATTCCTGCCGGGACGGCTCGATTACGCGGTCTACTCGGACTCCTCGGCCGTGGTCGCCCGCTCGTTCGTCTTCGACCCCGCCCGAATCTCGCTCGAATCACTCCAGTCGCTCAACATCGAAGAGATCGACGGCATGGCCAGCGACCACCGCCCGATCGTCCTCGACCTCCGCGCACCGTAAACCAACCCAGTGGCGGAGGCTTCCAGCCTCCGCGCCGGGTGCCACTGCTTGTCCGTCCTCGGCAAGCAGTGCGTGAATCATCGTGAGCAAGCACGGCTTGAGAATAAGCCGTGGCACCCGGATGCGCTGAACACAAACTCAAAGAACTCACACGATCCGGACGCTGCCGTCCTCGTGGTGCGCCACGACTTCGAGCGCCTGCAGCGCGATCAGCGCCGCCTTCTGCTCGGCCTGCTTCTTTGAAGCACCCTTGCCCGCCTCGAACGTGCGCCCGTCGATCCGCACCGCGACCTGAAAGATCTTGGCGTGGTCCGGGCCGTCCTCACTCAGTGTGACGTACTCGGGCGTCTGCTGGAATCGCCGCTGGGCGTGCTGCTGGAGCACGCTCTTGTAGTTCTGCTGGTGCCCGCTCTCGAAGGCCGAGTCGATGTGCGCATCCAAGAGCGGCCCGAGCCACGCGTACACCGGCGCCAGCCCGCCGTCGAGATAGACAGCCGCGATCGTCGATTCGAGCGCCGCCGCCGCCAGCGACTGGGGCAGCTGCCCGCCCGGCCCGCGGATGCCCTTGCCAAGCACGATCAGATCCTCAAGCCCGATCTCCCGCGCGATCACCGCGCAGACCTTCCGGCTGACAGCCACGGATTTGATCTTGGTCATCTCCCCTTCGAGGAGATCCGGGTACAGCTCATAGATCCGCTGACACGCCACCAGCCCCAGGACCGCATCGCCCAAGAACTCCATCCGCTCGTTGGATTCCAGGCGGTCCTCCGCAGCCGAGGCGTGCATCAATGCCCGGCTCATCAGGCCGGCATCGGTGAAGGAATACCCAAGAATGGTCTCGGCCTGAACGACCGGATCGGGAGATTCGGACATGCCCCGCATCTTAGGCCCGCTTGGGGCCCACGCCGCCCCCATGCACTCCAAGCCAAAACGAGCCCATCAGATGA
>CAXBOF010000368.1:0-3289 GCA_963977205.1 uncultured Phycisphaera sp.
TACTCGTGCGCGGGCAGTACGAGTGGAACGATCGCGGCGGCGTCCTGCACTGGACACACCACGACCCCAAAGACTGGCGCGAGGGCGGGTGGATCGAATTCGACGGCGAACGGTACGAGTAATACATGTCTGATCACGGTTTCAAAGTCGTCAGCCCCTTCGTCCCCACCGGTGACCAGCCCTCGGCGATCGAGGCGCTCGAAGCCCGTGTGCGTTCGGGGGAACGCTATTCCTGCCTGCTGGGCGCGACGGGCACGGGCAAGACGTTCACGATGGCGCACCTGATTCAGCGCCTTCAGCGCCCGACGCTGGTGCTGAGCCACAACAAGACGCTGGCGGCCCAGCTTTTCGAGGAGTTCAAGGAGCTCTTCCCCGAGAACAGCGTCAACTATTTCGTCAGCTACTACGACTACTACCAGCCCGAGGCGTACATCCCTCAGCGGGACATCTACATCGAGAAAGACGCCGGGCGCAATGACGAGCTCGACCAGCTGCGTCTGGCTGCGACGAGCAACATCCTGAGCCGACGCGACACGATCGTGGTGTCGAGCGTGTCGTGCATCTTCGGTCTCGGCTCGCCGGACGCGTATGGCAACAAGGTGCTGACCATCACCAAGGGCGACCGCCTCGACCGTCGTGAGTTTTTCCTGGCGCTCAATGACATGCAGTACAAGCGCGCGGACATGGAGTTCCAGCGCGGCATGTTCCGCGTGCGGGGCGACACGATCGACGTCTTCCCCGCCTACGAGCAGTTCGCGATCCGCATCGACCTGTTCGGCGACGAGATCGAGAAGGTTGAGCTGATCAACCCGACTTCGGGCGAACTGCTCGCGGAGGAGTCGCAGTTTTTCCTCTTCCCCGCGGTGCACTATGTCATGCCCGAGGAGAAAATGAAGGCCGCCCTCGACGGCATCCGGCTCGAACTCGACGAGCGCGTCACGCAGCTCCGGGGCTCGGGGCACCTGCTCGAGGCGCAGCGGCTGCTGGCGAGAACGAAGTACGACCTCGAGATGATGGAGGAGGTCGGCTTCTGCTCCGGGATCGAGAACTACAGCCGCTACATGGACGGGCGCATGCCGGGCGAGGCGCCGTACACGCTCTTGGACTATTTCGACTTCGCCCCGCCGATGGGTTCGGACGAGCGCCCCGGGATGAACGTTCGGCATGTCGAGGAGTTGCCCCCGAATGTCCGCCCAACGAGCATGGAGGCGCGCCGGCTCCGCCCGAACTTTGGCGAGTGGCTTTTGATTATCGATGAGAGCCACGTGACCTTGCCGCAGGTCCGCGCGATGTTCAACGGCGACAAGGCGCGGAAGGAAGTGCTCGTGAACCACGGGTTCCGGCTGCCCTCGGCGCTGGACAACCGTCCGCTGCGGTTTGAGGAGTTCGAGCAGTTCGTGCCGCAGATGGTGTTCGTGAGCGCTACGCCCGGGCCGTACGAGCTTGAGAAGACGGGCGGCGAGGTCGCCGAGCAGGTCATCCGCCCGACGGGGCTGGTCGACCCGGTGATCGAGATCAAGCCCGCAAACGGGCAGGTGCCCGATCTGCTCAAGCAGTGCGCCGAGCGCACGGCTCAGGGCGAGCGGGTGCTGGTCATCGCGCTGACCAAGCGTTTGTGCGAGGACCTAACGAGCTACCTCGACGAGCAGGGCATCTCGGCCAGGTACCTGCACAGCGACATCAGCACGCTCGAACGCACGGAGATCCTGACCGATCTGCGCAAGGGCGAGTACAACGTCCTGGTTGGCGTGAACCTGCTTCGCGAGGGCCTCGACCTGCCCGAGGTGTCGCTGGTGTGCATTCTGGATGCGGACAAGGAGGGCTTTCTTCGGAGCTCGACGAGCCTGATCCAGCAGATGGGCCGGGCGGCCCGGAACGTGAACGCCAAGGTGATCATGTACGCCGACAAGATGACGCCCTCGATGCAGGCGGCGATCGATGAGACCGAACGCCGACGAGAGAAGCAGCTCGCCTACAACGCCGAGCACGGCATCACGCCCAAGACGATCGAGAAGTCCATCCGTCAGGGCATCGAGATGGAGCTCAAGGCGCGGCGCACCGCCCGCGAGGTCATCGGGGCCACCGATGAGGCGTTCGAGGCCGAGGAACTCATCCGCCAGCTTGAGGAAGAGATGCTGGCCGCGGCCGAGAAGACCGAGTTCGAGAAGGCCGCCCATCTGCGCGACCAGATCAAACTCATCCGCCAGGGCAAGGTGGGCGACGACGGCAAGGTCAGAAGGTCAGAGCTGACCAAGAAGACCGGCAGCCGAGGACAGGGGAAATCGGCCGGCATGCCGGGGGTGCATCCCAAGAAGCGGAAGAAACGGTAGTGAGGTGGGTCGCCGTTGCTCACCGACCGGCAACGAGAATGAGCACGGCTAGGATGTCACTTGATGAAGCTCTCCAAGCGGACCATCTCGAACTTTGCGACCTACTTCATGGGCATCGCCATCGGGCTCGTGCTGGTGGGCGCGATCATGGCGATGAAGCAGAGGGTCTTTCAGCAGCACCGAACTGTGCAGGATCAACAAGCCCAGCAGCAGACTCCACAACAGACCCAGCAACAGACCCAGCAGTCGCCGACCTCCGGTGAAATTCAGGCCAATCCCTCAGAAGATGACTGAGCCTGGGGCGCGCTAGGATCGCCCGCATGCCCCAACCAACTCCCAAAAACCAATCCAAGAAGAAGCGGTCGAGCAAGAAAAAGGCCACGACTTCGCGCACAAAGTCTGCTCCCCGAAAGACAGCTCCAAGGAAAGCATCGGCATCCGAAAGCAAGCCGATGCGATCGGAGGCCCTGCGCTCGATCCGGATCCGGGGCGCCAAGGAGCACAACCTCAAGAACGTCGATCTCGATTTGCCGCGGGACCAGCTCATCGTGATGACCGGACTCTCGGGTTCGGGCAAGAGCTCGCTCGCGTTCGACACGATCTTCGCCGAGGGCCAGCGCAAATACATGGAGTCGCTGTCGGCGTACGCGCGGCAATTCCTCGACCAGCTCAAGAAGCCCGACGTCGAGGAGGTCGAGGGCATCCCCCCCACGATCGCCATTGAGCAGCGGTCGGCCTCGCACAACCCGCGTTCGACCGTCGCGACGACGACGGAGATCTACGACTACTTGCGCCTGCTCTACGCGCGATGCGGCCTGCCCGTCTCATGGGCGCCGACCAAGGAAAAGAAAGACGGCACGGTCCTCGAACGCTCGGGCAGGCCCATCAGCGCCACGCCCAGCACACAGATCGTTGACGCGATCATGGAGCTGGCAGAGGGCACGAAACTGATGGTGCTC
>CAXBOF010000369.1:0-3278 GCA_963977205.1 uncultured Phycisphaera sp.
GATCGTCGTACATCACCGACGAGTCGTAGGTCTGCACGCCCGGGCCGTTCTCGGCGACGAGCTCAGCCTCGACAGAGGCCTTCCGAAGCTTCATCGCCATCGTGTCAGAATCATCGAATAGATACGAAAATGTCGTCGTCTCGATCTGGTCTTCATTCCCCATCGTCGCCCACGCGATACCCGTACGGTTCCTCACAATCTTTTCGGGCAGGTACGTCCTCGCCGTGTACGAGTTCATCCCCTGATACGTGAGCTTCTCGTAGGGCGTGAGCGTCAGTGAATCAGCTATGATTGTTCCCGTCGATGACTCTGTCCGACGGCGTTGGCTGTTGTACTCATGACGGTAAACAAGGCCACCGTTTTCGACAGGCTCGTACGCAGCACGGTTGTGCTGATCCGCAGGCGTGTAGCTGGCCATAGCAGATGGCGTATAAATATCTATCATGTCGCCCGGCTGCCCGTAAGTATTCCCCTTTACATCTGCCTCAAAGTGGTGATCGTACCACCAGACCCACCACCCTTGCGAAGATTCGTGGTCATAGAGCGCCTTTGCAACAAGATACGGAGGCCCCTCGGGATACCCGCGCGGATAGACCAAATCGTAACGATACTCGCGGTATACATCCGTAGAAGTACCCTCGTACTCCTTGATAGCAATCGACCTACTCTCGTAGACGCCGGAGCCAACAGGTAGGCCGGGGCCGGTCGGCAGCGCAGAGCTGTGGCTGTTGCGATATGTCCTCGTTATTCGACGTGCTCCGCCTCCACCACTTCCTGCGCATCCGCAGCTTGACTGGAGCCATTCAACCGCGACCTGATCAAGATCGTCGCCGTACGAGATAATCTTGTTGGCAAGGTCCATCGGTGAAACAGCGGTCGTACCACCGAAATCATCCTCGTCATCGTCTTGCTCAAGCAGCAAATCAGCAGCCTCGAGCGTGGCAAGACCAATCGGTCCAAGCGAACCCGATGGCTCCCCGCCGCCGGTCGCATCGGAATTGAGCAACTGAGCTAAGTACTCGATTTGCTCCGGAGAAATGATCAGTTTGAGCGTTCCATCATCCCCGTACGCATCGGCAGGGTAGATTGGAAGGTAGTCATCATCGTCATCGAAACTTCCCGGGATCGTGCCGTCGTGGTAGCGGTACTGTGTGACCCTGACGTAATACTCCCCGCTCATGGCGGTACTCAGTGAACTGGGCACCTCATCGACCAATTGCCCCTGCTTCACCTGAATTAGCAATGGAGGATCACCGGCACCGTACCCACTTGAATCGCCGATGTCGTCTGAGAGCGAGAATGAGCTGCTGAGCTCCGAGTCGTAATCATAATCGACCCACTGCGTGACGATGGTGCTGCTCGGTCCGTTTTTACGGATGACCTCAATCCGATCGATCTGACCGTTGTGCCGTGGCGGGCTCGAAACGATATCGAACCAAGTTAATTGAATGACTGCATCGCTCGGATCAGATGTTCCGTCGGGATCTTCCGTCCCATTGAGGTAAATCTTATCGAGACGGATCTCGGAATTCGAAGCTAGCACCTTGTATTGAAATGTTCTCGTGTTACCGTACGCGTCTCGGTACTGGAGCATAAAGCCCTCAACGCCGCTCGGGATTGCACCCGTACTCCCCGAATCATAAAAATCGATCTCCCACTTTCCGGGCTCGGTGAGCCGCCAAACATCAACCGATGATGCTTCACCGGGATAACCGTCGAGCGACTGATTGCGGCGCATCTCTTGTGAAGTCCTGCCCCTGGGCCGCAGCACGCCGGTCGGTGTTGAGTCGCTGTCAACAAACTGAACGTCCCCGTGCGCTTGTCCCACAACGTTCACGATTGTCGAATCATACTCATCTATAAAAAAGAATGCGTTAGAAAACCAATGATGACCGAGCATTGTGGTCGAATAGCCGAAATAGCTCGCATACTGCCTTGCCCATGTGTAGTCGTTCCCCGGGAGTGATACCCTAAGATCGACAACACTTTCAATCTTTGTTTGCTCGTGAAGCTCTACAGGATACATGATTGTTGGTGTGTCGTTTCGATCGTTGTTCGACCAGTCGCTTGTTGAATCTTTGTAAATCCCGTGGTTTGCGTTTCCACCAGGTCCCCCTCCAGAGTCGTTTCCATTCCCCTCTCCGCTACCACTACTACCGAACCCTCCCGAAGGTCCGTCGGTGCTCGGATTGGGAGGACAAGGTATGCAATTGCCGTCAGGATCGACACACATGTCATTAGTCCGAGGCAGGATCTTGATATCAGGAGGATCGGAAATTACTCGCATCGCTGCTGCATATTCGAGATTTACCGAATCGACTTGCCGGGATCGATCTGTGACCGCCCTTGAAGGGATGGGCAAAGCCACCAACATCACTGCCCCGCTGACAGCGGCTGTCGCGAGAATCCATCCTGTAGTGCTCGTTCCAAACTTCAAAGCCGAAATTGATCGCATTCGCATCCGAAAGTCTCCTGGGCAGGAAGTCCGGTTGGTTCAGTCGAGCACAGACTACCCGATTCCGTTTCCTGCGCCCCGCGTTCTTCACCAAACTTGAGAACTTTGCGCACCTCGCGCGAAAGCCAATACCGAGTTCTGGTATGCTCCGCGCAGACAAGGCTTGTCTGTACCGCGATACAAAGGGATGCGCACGATGAAAAATGCACGATCGATCGCGTTTGGTGTGTACTTTGGAATGATTCCGACTCTCGCCGGTGCACAAACACCCATTGAGGTGGGTTTGGTGCCGCAGGATCTCGTCGTGGCCGGGCTCACACCAACGACCGCCGGTCTCGTCGTGGATCGCCTGGACGATCAGGACGTCGGCGAGGCATGGACTGGGGTGCTCTCGGCCCGCTCTGCGTTCAACGCCGCCCAGAGCGCGTGCCTTGCCTCCCGAATCGCGTTGCAGAGCGATCCGAGCGACACGGCTTGCCAGGAGGCGGAGAGCTCGGCACAGTCGAGCCTGCAATCCCTGCGAGCCGTGTACCTGAGCGAGATCGCGGACTTCGAGGAACTGCTGTTCGATCAGGTCGACGGCTCGCTACTCACCGAGCTCCGCCGGGTCCGCTCCCAGCACGGCATGAACATCCCCCCGGAGATGCTCGCGCTCGATTGGGAAGACGATGAGATGGCCGCCTTAGCGTCCGCGATCATCGAGGAGCGTCGGTGCCTGCGCCGCCAAGAAGAGGTCGGCGCGGCATCGGTGGCTCTTTTGGCCAATGCACGTTCCGATCCGGCGGTCGTTACGGCCGCCTCGCGGCTGGGGTCCTACCTCGCC
>CAXBOF010000370.1:0-3269 GCA_963977205.1 uncultured Phycisphaera sp.
CAACTCGGACCTCGATCGAAGTCGTGCGCTCATCGATTGGCCACACGTGAAGGTGTGCGACGGCTTCCACGCCAGCGACACGATTGATGCTCTGACTGATCTCCTCGACCGACAAGTGATCAGGAACACTCTGCATCAGAATCCGGATGCACCGCATCAGCGGCGACCACGAGATCCACACGATGTACGCCGAGATCCCGACGGTCGCGACGATATCGGTCCAGTACCAATCGAACAGAATGATCAGGGTGCCCGTGATGATGACCGCCACTGAGGCGAGCGCGTCGGCGACGTTGTGAAGGAACGCTGCCTTGATGTTCACGCTCTCCTTCGACATCGTGTACGTCAGCACGGCTGTCGCTATGTCAATGACTAAAGCGATGCTTGCCACGATGATGACCATCCAGCCGTCGATCTCGGGACGGTCGAAGGTCCGGCCGACAGCCTCGATGAGCAGGTAGCCGGCGATGACCATGATGGAAGTGAGGTTGATGAGTCCGCCCACGACCTCGGCTCGTCCGTACCCGAACGTGCGTCGCTCATCCGCTGGCCGCTTCGAGACCCTGCGAGCGATCAACGCGAGCAAAATCCCGGCTGCATCGCTGAAGTTATGCAAAGCGTCAGCGACCAGAGAAAGGCTACCAGACAGCACGCCACCGATCACCTGGGCCGCCGTCAACAGGAGGTTGATGGCGACGGCCCAGGCGAGCCGGCGGGTTCTGAGATCGGATCCGTGATGATGGTCATGGCCGCTCATAGAGGATGCCTATTCGAGGGATACGGCCGCGGTCTGACGTTCGCCGCTGGCGGTCTCGATCTCGATCCACAGACTCGCACCGGCAATGGTGGAGGGCGCTTCGGTTTCGCCGTGGAAGTGATCGCCGTGGGCGTCCGCCTTCGACTTGAGCGCACCCGTCCCGGCCTCGTCTCCGATCCAGAAACGCACGGCGGCGGGGATCGGCCCGGACTCGACTTCGAGATCGAGATGCACTTCGGAAGAAGGCTTGATGTCGCTGGGTACCGAGACCGCCAGCGTCGTTCCGGCGATCGTCACGCTGCCAAGCGACCGCATCTCGCCGTGGTCATGATCGTCGTGCTCGCCGTGTTCACCCTCGGCATGGTCGTGCCCCTCATGGTCGCCGCCGTCCCCAGCGTGATCATGACCGTCGTCCGCGGAGTGTGCTTCGGCGGACTCTGATTCTGAGGACTCCCCGCAGCCGGCCAGCGAGACCGACAGTGCGATGGCCGTACCGGCGACGGCAAGAATCTTGATGAGGTCGTTCATATTCAGGACTCCTTCGAGGTGATGGCCTTGGGTCGACGGAACGCACCGACAAGCCGGGAAAGCAGGGATGGGTGTTCAGCGGGACGACGCTCGGGCTTGTGGCCGAAGACGAGCGAGTATCCCGCTGGGACAACGATGAGATTCAGGAACGTGGAGGTCAACAGTCCTCCGAGGGTGACAATGGCGAGAGGCGCAAGCAGTTCGCTGCCCGGTTCACCGGCGGCCAGTGCCAGCGGGACGAGCCCGAGCACCTCCATGGACCCTTGGACGATGGCCTCATCGAGGGGGACACCCTCGGCTTCCAAGAGGTGGTTGTAGTGATTGATGAGCAGGATGCCGTTACGAACCGCGATCCCGAAGAGGGTGATGAAGCCGACGAGGCTGGCGATGGACACCACGGGCGGGATGTACGGGCCACCGATGCCGATCAACGCCAAAGAGCTGTGAACCAGCCCACCCCCTTCGGTGATATAGATCGCCGCAATGCCGCCGATGAGCGCGAGGGGCATGTTAAGCATCACGAGCACAGCGGCCCGCATTGATCCTGTCGAGATCTGGAGCAGCATGAGCATGATGAGCACCACCGCAACGCCCGCGACCAGAATGGTTCGGGAGGCCGACTGCTGCGCCTCGAACTGACCGCCGTAGGACACGGTCATGCCCGCCCTTTGGACAATGGGATCGACACGCTCCTGCACCTGGGCCACCAAGTCGCCCAGGTTGGACCCTTCGGCGACGTTGAGGGACACCACCGCCTTGCGCTGTGCGTTCTCGCGGGTGATGAGGTTGCTCGATCGCTCCGGACCGATATCAGCGACATCGCTCAAACGAACGGTGGCCCCACCCCGGCCCCTGAGCAGCAGATCGCGGACCTGCCGGAACGATTCACGCTCCTCGGGCGCGAGCCGAACGACGAGGTCGTACTGCCGAACACCTTGGTTGACGGTGTCCACAACCTCGCCATAGAGGGCTTCGCGGACTTGCTCTGCGGCGTCGGCGGGGCTGAGACCGACCGCCGCGAGCTCCGCATGACGATAGCGGATGGGCAGCGAAGTGATCAATACCTCCCGGTTGGCGTTGACATCGCGAGCGCCCGGCAGGCCTTGGAGCTCGGCCTCAATCGCCTTGGCGACATCACGAAGCTCTACCAGATTTTCACCAAAGACATTGATGGCGATCGCCGCGGGCGTGCCCGACAGCACATGGCTGAGCCGATGCTCGATGGGTTGGCCAACCATCGTGGTGATCCCCGGTACGGCCGCGAGGATGCGGTCGATCTGTTCTCGCACCTCGAACCGGTCGCTCCCCGCATCAACGGTGACCTCGATCTCGGAGTTGCTGACCGGCTCGGCATGCTCGTCACGCTCGGCCCGGCCGGTGCGCCGGGAGACGGACCGGACCCCCTCGATCTGGACGAGCTGCTTCTCGACCTCCGTCGCGAGCCGATCGCTCTCGACGATCGAGGTTCCGGGAGGAGCGAGCAGGAAGACCGTGAACGTGCCCTCGTTGAACGACGGGAGGAACGAACTTCCAAACGTGCTCGCCAGCAAGAGAGCGGCGGCGGTTACGGCACCGGCGGTGCCGAGCACCCACGCCCGGTACCGAATGGCTGCCCGGAGTGACGGCTCGTAGGCCCGCTTCAGAAGGCGGACCAGGAATCCGTCCCGGTCCTCGTGCTTGCCGCCGAGTTTGCCCTTGAGCAGGAAGCGGCACATCGCTGGCACGACCGTCAGGGCGACAACCAGTGAAGCGAGGATCGAGATCATGTAGGTGAGTGCCAAGGGCTGGAAGAAGCGGCCTTCGAGACCCTGCAGGAACAGAAGTGGCACGAACACCATGACGATGATGACCGTGGCGAAGACCATCGCCGGTCGGATCTCGTTGCTGGCGTCGAAAATGACCTCCGTAAAGGGACGCTGTTCGGCCTCCGGCATGGCCCGGTTCTGTTTCAGGCGTCGGAAGACATTCTCCACATCGATGATCG
>CAXBOF010000371.1:0-3269 GCA_963977205.1 uncultured Phycisphaera sp.
TACACCGAGGCCCGCATGACCCACGGCGCGGTGGACATGCTCGCCGACATCAAGCTCGACACTGTTGATTTTCAGCCCAACTACGACGACCGCCTCGAAGAGCCCATGGTTTTGCCGGGCAAGTTCCCCAACCTGCTGATCAACGGCGGCATGGGCATCGCGGTGGGCATGGCCACGAGCTTGCCGCCGCACAACCCGGACGAGATCTTCGACGCCATCACCCGCGTGATCGACGATCCAGATATATCGCTTGTCGACATCATGACCGACGAGGTGGACGAAGAGGGCAACGTGACGCGTCTTGGCGTCAAGGGGCCGGACTTCCCGACGGGCGGCATCATCCTGGGCCGCCGGGGCATCATGGACGCCTACGAGACCGGACGCGGGCGCGTCACGGTCCGGGGCAAGGTTCACGTCGAAGAGAGCAACGGGCGACAGGCGCTCGTGATCGATCAGATTCCCTACGCCCTCGTGCAGAACAACCTCGTCGAGAAGATCGTCGAGGCGGCCAAGGACGAGCGGATCAAGGACATTTCTGACGTCCGCAACGAGTCGGGCCGGAACGCGCAGACGCGGATCGTGATCGAGCTGAAAAAGGCTGGCGACCCGGCGGTTGTGGAGAACCAGCTCTACCAGTTCACGCCTTTGCAGCAGACGTTCAGCATGATCCACATCGCGCTGGTCGGGCGACGCCCCAAGACGCTCAGCCTGCTCGAGATGATCAGTCTGTACGTGGATCACCGAGCCGAGGTCGTCCGCCGACGGACGGCTCACCTGCTCCGCGAGGCCCGCAAGCGCGCCCACGTGCTCGAGGGCATGATCTACGCGGTCTGCGATATCGACGAGGTCATCCGCATCATCCGCGGCAGCAAGACGCGGGAAGAGGCGATCACCAAGCTGATCGAGAAGCGGTTCCAGATCCCCGCAAGCCACCCGTTTGCGCCGCAGATCCCGCCGAGACTGATGCGGATGGTCGAGGCGGCCGGACCGGCCGGGGGCGTGCTGCTTTCTCGCGTGCAGGCCGAGACGATCGGCAACATGCGTCTGATCCAGCTAACGGGGCTTGAGATCGAGCGTCTGGTCAAGGATTACGCCGAGCTTGTCGTGGAGATTGAGGGCTACGAGCTGATCCTGTCGGACCACGCTCGGGTGCTGGACATCCTCCGCGAGGACTGCGCCGAGATGAAGGCCCGCTACGCGAGCGAGCGCCGGACCGACATCCAGGACGCGGCGGGCGATATTGATCTTGAGTCGCTCATCAAGGAGCACAATGTCACGGTGACGATCAGTCATCAGGGCTACGCCAAGCGGTTGCCTTTGGACACGTACCGCTCTCAGGCCCGCGGCGGCAAGGGCATACGCGCTTCCGAGTCCAAGGACGACGACTTCATCGAGCGCGTGTTCGTGGCCAGCACGCACGACAACCTCCTGGTCTTTACGGATCAGGGTCGGGTGTTCAAGCTGAAGGTCTACGAGCTGCCCGAGATGAGCCGAACGAGCAAGGGGCGCTCGATCGTCAACCTCGTGAACCTGCGCGAGGGCGAGCGGGCGCGGGTGTACCTGACGGTCAAGGACTTCGAGGCCGAGAGTCTGAACCTGACGTTCATCTCGAAGATGGGTCTCGTCAAGCGCACGCCGCTGAAGGCGTACGCGAACGTGAACCGCTCGGGCCTGATCGCGGTGAATCTGCGCGAGGGCGACGAGATGCTCAACGTGCTGCTGACCCGCGGCCATGACGACCTGCTGCTTGTTGCCAACAGCGGCATGGCGATCCGGTTCCCCGAGGACGATGCGAACCAGCAGGGCCGCTCTGCGTCGGGCGTCCGGGGCATCAAGCTTGCCGACGACGGCAAGCTGGTCGGTGCGATCGCGATCCCTATGGTGCAGGTCAGTGAGGACGAGTCGGACGAGGAGCGTCACTCCCGGACGACCGAGGATGCCACGTTGTCACTCCTGACCGTCACCGAGCACGGCTACGGCAAAAGGACGCTGGTCGATGAGTTCCGCGTCCAGCCCGAGACTGGCCCCATGCGGAGCCAGAGCCGGGGCGGCAAGGGCCGGGCCGACATCAAGACGACCAAACGCAACGGCCCATCCGTGGCCGCCTGCATGGTCGCCGATACGGACGATGTTGTGGTGATCAGCCGCAAGGGCCAGCTGGTGCGGATGGCGGCCTCTGATATCAGCCAGATCGGGCGGGGCACGCAGGGCGTGCGGATCGTGGGCCTCAACGACGGCGACGCGGTCGTGGCGGTGGCCCGGGTCGCCGATTCGGGTGATTCTGAACCCGAGGAGGCAACCGAGGCTCAAGCCGAGTAGACTGCACACAATGCTGACGGACTGGTCCGATGACATTGTGGTGGTGGATCTCGCCGATGACCCGCAGCTCAGCGATGAGCTGTCGGCGATCATTGACCGTATCGCCGA
Source organism: uncultured Phycisphaera sp. (assembly GCA_963977205.1). GTDB lineage: Bacteria > Planctomycetota > Phycisphaerae > Phycisphaerales > UBA1924. Next base: position 2,428 of record CAXBOF010000371.1, read on the forward strand.
GGCCGAGACGGATCAGGTCCCGCACGTGGTGCTGAACATGGGTCTGGTCGCGTACATCAAGAGCTCGAATCTGGCACAGCTGATCCGCCTGCGGAAACTGCTGCACGAGGTCGGGCGTGAGCTGCTCTTGTGCTCGGTCGACGACCGGGTCTGGTCGGTGATGATGGTGACGGGGCTGGACAAGCTCTTCAATGTCGCCCCGGACCCGATGACCGCGCTTGCCAGCATCCAGCTCGGCGATTCGGATTCCGATGCCGACGCGGAGGCGGCCCGCTGAGACTCGGCGCTCGGCCCATTGGCGGTGTCTTTCTGGGCATTGAATCAGCACCGAAACAGAACGCACCCCCAGCCGATCGGCACGGTACAACTGCACGATGACCACAGTCAGCACACACGCCGGTGAAACCGCCACGGAGCAAGGCCCGAAGGCTGTCGCGGAACTCCGCGGCGTGCGCAAGGTGTACTACAAGCCAAACGGCTCGGTGATGGTCGAGGCGCTGCGCGGGATCGACTTGACGATCTCAGAGGGGCAGTCGATCGCGATCATGGGGCCGTCCGGCTCGGGCAAGTCCACGATGATGAACGTGCTGGGGTGCCTGGACCGCCCGACGCACGGCAACTTCCTGCTCTCGGGGCGCGAGGTGGTCACGATGGACGACGAGGAACTCTCGGTCTTCCGCGGGCAGACGATCGGGTTTGTTTTCCAGGCGTTCAACCTGATCCCGCAGTTGACGATCGAAGAGAACGTTTCCGTGCCTTTGTTCTATCAGGGTGTGCCCAAGCAGGAGCGGCTCGAGCGGGCGTATGCGTCGCTGGAAAGAGTCGGCCTGGGTGATCGCATC
>CAXBOF010000372.1:0-3269 GCA_963977205.1 uncultured Phycisphaera sp.
GCACCAAGCTCGACGTCGTCCCCAACCGCTACACGCCCTATGTCTTCACCGCCAACCCCATCGATCGCACCGGCAACGACACGCGTGTTCAGACCTTCGAAACCGATGACGGCAACACCGTCTATTACCGCGACCACATCGTCTATTGCGCCGAGTACTGCGGCGACCAGCACTCCGAGATGATGGCAACCCTCCGCGTTGTCGATCCCGAGTTCTACACCACGTGGCTCAACACGCCGCCTTATGACGCTGTCACGCCCCCGATTGAAGTCGGCGAGCTCGTCTGGCAGGCCAAGTGCGCCGTCTGTCACACCGTTGATGGCTCCGCAAGCACCGGACCGACATGGCTCAACGCCTACGGCTACCCGCGTGAGTTCACCAACGCGGACCCCATGACGCAGGCCGACATCGATGCCGACCCGCTTCTCTGGGACAACTACATCCGTGAGTCGATCATCAATCCCGGCGTCAAAGTGCGCTCTGGTTTCACAAACGCCATGCCCTCGTTCGACGGCCAGATCAGCCGCGTCGAACTCCGCGGCCTGATCGCCTATATGCGAGACCAGTCCGACCGCAACCCCAATGCCAAGGTCGAAGGCTTCGAAGACCTCGAAGCCGAAGCAGCCGAACTCGAAGCAGCAGAAGCAGCTGATGGTGCCGAGTAAAGAAGAAGTTTCACCGGCGGCACAGACCGCCGAGCAAGTCACCGCCGATCTCGGCGGAAGGAAAGTGTCATGACCACCGTCGACAGAACACATGACAACCTGGGCGGGCACCACGATGAGGGCTCGTACCTCACGCCCAAGTACGGCCCGATCGGGACCGTCTGGGATTGGATGACCACCGTCGATCACAAAAAGATCGGCGTCATGTACCTCTTCGCTGTCCTCTTCATGTTCTTCCTGGGCGGCGTCGCGGCGCTCATGCTCCGCACCGAGCTCCTCGAGCCCACACGCATCGTCGATGGCAATGTCACGGGTGCAGCCCTTGGCGCACTCGTCCAGGGCGAGGTCACACCCACATCCGTCGGCCAGCTCTACAACCGCGTCATGACCATGCACGGCGCGATCATGGTCTTCATGTTCATCGTGCCGGGCATCCCCGCCTCGCTGGGCAACTTCTTCCTGCCGCTCATGCTGGGTGCCAAGGACGTCGCCTTCCCCAGGCTCAACCTCGCAAGTTGGTATGTCTACGTCTTCGGCTCCATGTTCGGCGTCTTCTCCATCCTGCAAGGGGGTGTGGACACAGGGTGGACTTTCTATACGCCATACTCAACAACCACCGCGGGCCAGCCACAGGTCATCGCGATGGTGCTGGCCGCCTTCATCCTCGGCTTCAGCTCCATCTTCACGGGCCTGAACTTTATCGTCACCACGCACAAACTCAGAGCCCCCGGCATGGGCTGGTTCGACATGCCCTTGTTCATCTGGGCCGTCTACTCCACCTCGATTATCCAGGTCCTCGCCACGCCGGTCATCGGCATCACGCTGCTGCTGCTGCTGTTTGAACGCATCCTTCAGATCGGCATCTTCGATCCGGGCCTCGGCGGAGACCCCGTCCTCTTCCAGCACTTCTTCTGGTTCTACTCGCACCCCGTGGTGTACGTGATGATCCTCCCGGCGATGGGCATCATCTCCGATGTGCTCGCCGTTCACTGCCGCAAGCGACTCTTCGGCTACCGCGCCATCGCGTTCAGTTCGCTGGCCATCGCCGCCATCAGCTTCCTTGTCTGGGGACACCACATGTTCACCAGCCAAGGCGAACTGGCCGCGATGATCTTCAGCTTCCTCACCTTCTTCGTCGCCATCCCGACCGCCGTGAAGGTCTTCAACTGGATCGCCTCGCTCTACAAAGGCTCGATCACCTTCACCACACCCATGCTCTATGTCTTCGCGTTCCTCTTCCTCTTCTCCATCGGTGGCCTCACGGGTCTGCCCCTCGGCACGCTCTCGACCGACCTGCACCTCCACGACTCCTACTTCGTCGTCGCCCACTTCCACTACGTCATGTTCGGCGGCACCGTCATCGCATTCCTCGCTGGCATCCACCACTGGTGGCCCAAGATGTTCGGCCGCATGTACAACGAAAACGGCGGCCGCATCGGGTGCCTCCTCGTCTTCGTCGGGTTCAACGTCACCTTCTTCACCCAGTTCTTCCTCGGCACCCAGGGCATGCCCCGCCGGTATGCCAGCTACGTCGACGAGTTCCAACTCCTCCACCAGATCTCGACTTACGGCTCGTACGTCCTGGGTCTCGGCTTCTTCGTGCACCTGGGCGTCCTCATCCATTCACTCTTCCTCGGTGAGAAGGCCCCGCAAAACCCGTGGGGCGGCCTGACCCTCGAGTGGGAAACCGAAACCCCGCCCATCGAGCACAACTTCCATGACGAGCCGGTCCTTACTCACGGCCCGTACGACTTCGACGAGGTCGTCCCCCCCGGCTGGGACCCCAAGGACTACCCACTCCCCGAGCCCTCGCCCAAAGCACACAAGCACTAAGAACGAACTGACCGCAACCCTCACCAAGAGGAACGTCTCAAATGGCCACGATCGACACACACAAGCCGGGCTTTCCCGAAGCGGACGACAAGAAAGTCCCGCTCTGGAAGCGCTACCACCACGGCCACCATTGGCGCACAGCCGATGACGAATTCGATGCCGCCAAAATCGGAATCTGGCTCTTCCTCTCTACCGAGATCCTGCTCTTCTCGGGCATGTTCTGCGCCTACGCCCTCTTCCGCCTCATGTACCCCGAATCAATCTCCGCCGGCTCGAGCTACCTCGACTGGCGGTGGGGCGGCCTCAATACCGTCGTCCTGCTGATCTCCAGCTTCACCATGGCAAACGCCATCCGCTGCGTCCAGCTCGACAGGCAGGGCTGGGCCAAGATCAACCTCATCATCACATGGCTCTGCGCCGCGCTCTTCCTCGTGATCAAACTCACATTCGAGTACATCCCCAAGTGGGGCGAAGGTAAGCGTCCCGGCGTGCTCTTCGACTACCCCTACGCAGAGTTCGCGCACGAGCCCATCTGGTGGGGCATCTACTACGTCTCCACCGGCATCCACGCCACGCACGTCATCGGCGGCATGGCACTCATCGCACTGCTTATCTACCGCCAGGCCAAGGGCGCCTACGGCCCGACCCACTACACACTCATGGAAGGCGTCGGCCTCTACTGGCACATCGTCGACCTCGTCTGGATCTTCCTCTTCCCACTCCTGTACCTCGTTCACTGAGCCCACAAAGAAGGACTCACCAATGAGCAAC
>CAXBOF010000373.1:0-3255 GCA_963977205.1 uncultured Phycisphaera sp.
CCGAGGCTGACCGTTGAGGCGATTGAGGACCTCGCCAAGCAGCTGCGCTACGCGCCGCGCCATGCTTTATTGCGCGATCTCGAACGCACCGAACAGCTCGCCCTCGACATCGATCCCGACCAGAATTACCCCGAGGATTTCGTCGTCTTCCGCGTGACGGGCTACAGGCCCAGCAAGTCGGGCGACACGATGATCACGGGCCAGGCGCTTCTTGGCGAACTGGCGGCCTTGGCTGAGCACCTTTCTGCAGCCGCGAAGATCCCCATCGACGCGGTCCCCGGCTCGCTCTCGCCCGACCAGCTCTGCACGCGGTGGAACGTCAGCCGAAAGACGCTCGAACGCTACCGCAAACGAGGCCTCTTCTCTCGCCGTGTGGTCGGGCCATCGGGTCGCCCGCGCGTGGTCTTTACCAAGGAAGCGGTCGTCGCGTTCGAATCACGCGAGACCGAGATCCTCAGCCAGGCCTCCTCGTTCACGCGTCTCGACGAGGACACGCGCAGCAAGGTCATCGAATTGGCGCGGGCCGAGGCGAACACCGGAAAGTCGCTCAACCAGGCGGCCCTGTGCGTCTCCGAAGTGATCGGTCGCGGCCACGAGACCGTGCGCCAGATTCTGCGCAAGCACGACCAGGAAAGCGAAGAACCGATCTTCGAGGAATCCGGCCCGCTGACCGACAGGCAGCGCCGCTTCGCCTACCGCGCCTGGCGCCGAAACGTCGAGCCGGGCGACATCGCCGAGCGACTGGGCAAGCCGCGCCCGGCGGTGCAGCGCGTCACAGCCGACGAGCGGGCCAACGTGCTCCGCCGCCTGCTGCCTGCGATTCGTGACGGCCTCGACACCTCGCCCGACGAGGTCGGCGTCGAGACCAAGTTCGCAAAGGAAGGTATCGGACAGGAAGGACCGACGGCTCTTGCGGACCTCTTGGCGCTTTCTAGAGCGGTCACGGTCATGCCCGCGGTCGAGGAGAAAGCGCGAGCCAAAGCGTATGTCGCGCTGCGTGCGCGCGCCGCGGGCGCGATCGCCGAACTCGTCCAGCACGGCGTGTCCTCGCCCGAGGTCGACCGCATCGAGACAGACCTGCGCTGGGCGGCCCGCATCAAGGCCGAGCTTGTGCGCTCGCAGCTGCCCAATATCCTGCGCACGATCGAGTCGCGCCTCGGGCACGAGGCCGAGGCCGTCGGGGCGACCAAGCTCCGCGCGATGCTCGGGGCGCTCATGAAAGCGTCGTGCGTAGCGATCGATCGGCACCACCCGTCCACCGGCGGCCGTCTGGCGTCCCCGGTGCTGCTGGCGGCCGACCGCGCGATGCGCGACATGATGAACCGCCTCTCCATCAAGCCCATGAGCCAGGCCCAGCCCGGGCGAGCCCGGCGCGTGATCGGCACGGGCGAGCGCGTGAGCGACTTTACGATGCGCATCTGCGCGTGGCAGCTGGATATCGAGCCGGACATCCGTTTGCGCCGGGGGCTGGAGTTCATCGAGCCGGCGCACGCCGAGATCCTGCGTCTGCGGTTCGGGTTCGCCCCGACCCAGGCCGGCCGCCCGCTGACGCTGGCCGAGCTGGCGCACCGAATGGATTCGCGCCCCCTGCACGTGGCCCGGAGCGAACGGGCCGCGATCCGCAACGCGCTGACGGCTTCGCGAGCCAAGCGCGATACCATGAACACGTGACGACCCAAGACGACATCGTTTCAATTGAGCCCATCATCGGCATGGAGATCCACGTGCAGCTGCGCACGCGGACAAAGCTCTTTACCAGTGCCCCGAGCACCGCCAGCGACGAATTCGACGAGGCCGACCCGAACACGCTGACCGACCCGGTCGTGCTCGCGCTGCCCGGCACGCTGCCCGTGATGAACCGGGCCGCTGTCGAGCTGTCGGTGCTGGTCGGGCTCGCGATGGGCTGCGACATCGCCCCGCGCGCGACGTGGGACCGCAAGAGCTACTTCTACCCAGATCTGCCCAAGGCGTACCAGATCAGCCAGTACGACCGCCCGCTCTGTGGCCCCGGCACGATCGAGGTTCCCGCGATGGACGAGGCGGGCTTTGTCGATCTCGATGCGCCGATCACGCGCATCCGCATCACGCGGGCGCACCTCGAAGAGGATGCGGGCAAGCTCGTGCACGATGCTGGTGCACGGGCGTCGCTGGTCGATCTCAACCGCGCCGGCACGCCGCTGCTTGAGATCGTGACTGAGCCCGACCTGCGCACACCCGAGGAGGCGCTGGCATTGGCGCGGTATCTCCGGACGCTATGCCTTTCGGTCGGCGCGACCCGGGGAGTTATGCAGCGGGGGCACATGCGTTTCGAACCCAACATCAACTGCAAGCTGAAACTCAAGGATGGCCGCGAGATCACCACGCCCATCGTCGAGGTGAAGAACCTCAACTCCTTCCGCTCGCTCGTCGGCGCGATCCGCTATGAGCTCAAAGAACAACCCAAGCGCTGGCTCGAAACAGGCGAAGAGTTCGGCCCGGGCATGAAATCGACCCGCGGCTGGGATGACGAGAAGGAGATCACCGTCCTCCAGCGCTCAAAGGAGGATGCTCTCGACTACCGCTACTTCCCCGAGCCCGACCTGCCCGCGGTTGTTGTTGATGACAAGTGGATGAGTGACCTCCGAGCCCGCATGCCGGAGCTGCCGCTCAGACGGATGCGGCGGTATCGCGACGAGCTGGGTCGACCCGATCGCGATGCGCAGGCACTCGCCTTTGAGCGCGCATCGGCGGATCTCTTCGATGAAGCGCTCAATGCGTGCTCATCGATCGGGATCGACCTGCGCGATGCAGCGGCTGTGGCGGGGAACCTGATCGTCCAGTGCCTGGCGCGACTGGCCAGCGAGCGCAACGTCGAAGCGGGAGCTCTCGGGCTTTTGGGCACCACGCTCGCCAAAGTCGTGGCGATGCGCCAGGCTGGCGAGATCAGCGCCAACGGCTCAGAGAAACTCGTCGAGCTGTGCCTCGACGACCGGTCCGACCCGCGCGCAATCGCCCAGCGCGAGGGGCTGATCCAGGTCTCGGACACGGGCCAGCTCGAGGCGTGGTGCGACGAGGTGATCGCCGAGCACAGCGAGATCGCCCAGCAGATCCGCGAGGGCAAGGGGGCCGCCATCGGTAGGCTCATCGGCGAGGTGATGAAGAAATCCGGCGGGGCCGCCGACGCCAAAGGCGTGCGCGAGATTCTGCTTCGCAAGATCGGTTAGTCATCCAGTGGCGGAGGCTTCCAGCCTCCGCGGCAAATAAAGAAAAACCGGG
>CAXBOF010000374.1:0-3250 GCA_963977205.1 uncultured Phycisphaera sp.
GGCGAGCAGGTGCAGCATCCCGACACGCTGGAACGCGCTGCGCACACCGAGATCATCAGCGCCCGCGTCGCCCAGAATCAGGCCGCGGGCGATCGGGCCGGCGTAAGGGTCATCCCGCGTCGCGCTGTCGATGATCGAAGCTGCCCGCGACTGCACCGCTGCGCGCAGGCCCAGCAGCGTGCGCTCGAGGCGCTCGCGCACGGTGCGCGGCTGGATGGGTGTGATCAGCTCGGGCGTCGTGGCGATCCAGCCGACACGCTCGGTGTCCCGGCTCTGCAGCGACCAGTCGATCTGCCCCGGGTTGTCGGGAGGGCCGTACCTGGATGCGTTGCCAACCAGGCGCACGGTGCGTCCGGCGCGGACAGTGTCGGGCAAAGCCGCGGCATCGAGCCAGACCACGAGCACGCCCGTGGCGCTCTGCCACGCATCGCCCGTGCGCACGCTGCGGGTCTGGAATTCAAAGCGGTAGCGCTCGCCCCGCTGCATGTGCTCGGGGATATACGCCGAGAGTGCGCCGGCTGCGGGCACGGATTTCTCGGGGCGCGAGGCGATCAGGCCCTCGACCTCGATAAGCATCTGAGGCTCGTCGGCCCCGGCGAGTGAAAGTGCGAGCGAATCGTCGGACCAGGGGCCGAGGTGCGTGGCCCCGATACCCGCTCCGAGCAGACCGAGGGCCGCTGCCATCGCGTAGTGCGCCTGCCGGGCGCTCAGTGCCTGAGCCGCAGCCGCTGCCAGACACGCCAAGCCGAACCAAGCAGACGACCGACCGCGTTCGGGCGGCAAGCTGCGTGGGCGACGGATTGACTGAACGCCAGAGCACAGGCGGGCAGCGTCGCTCAATCGGACATCGGCGTCAAGTATGAGGACCCTCATCCAAATGATGTCACCAAAAAAACCGCCGACCCCGCAGAGGGGGTCGGCAGCACAAATCAGAATGGAACCGATTCGGTCAGTTGCCGGCAGAGGTGACGATGTCGTTGAAGCCGTCGATGATATCGATCGAGCCCTGCGAGCCGTCCTTGCGCGGGTACTGACCCGAGTTGACGTTGGAGCCGGGGGTGAGATTGCGCCCGAAGAAGAAATCGCCGCCGATGCGGCCGTAACCCTTGTCGTTCTTGGAGAGGTAGACGCGATCGGAGCCCGCGGACTGGAAGACGACCGCACCGCGTCCGACACGCGGAAGGATTGCTGTTGCGGCTGATGCCGTCTTGACGGATGAGTTGGGGCTGCCAAGGAACGCAGTGAGGTGCTCTTGAAGATCCCCAGTGGTGTCTTTCCCGATCAGGCTGAGTTCCGCCTGCTCCATCTGACGTTCGCCGAGCGCATCAGAGCTGAGTGCCCCAGCGTTCTGTGCCCAGTAGAAACGAGCGGACGGATCAGATGAATTCGCTGGTGCACTGATCTGCGCAAAGTCATCGATATCCGAATCATCGTTCATCGTCGAGCCAAAGTCGTTTTCGACCCAGGCGAGGATGGGCATGCCCCAGGCGTCGAGCACCTCGGGGAGTTGCTTGTTGTCAGCATTGGCTTCGACGCCCTGAGCGGGCTGGTAGTCCTTGGCGTCGGGGGTGTAGTAGCCCTTGGCCTTGTCACCGATACCGATGAGCGCGGGATCGACATCGACCGTCTCTGAGCCAATCGGTCCGACTTCGAGGAAAGTGGTTGAAGCGCCGCTGTCAGCGACCGGGCCGCCGACGAGTTCGAGCATGATGTTCTGCATCGATGAGAAGCCGCGCGTCAGGTTGTCATCGTGCCCCATGTCCTCGGGTGAGAAGTAGCCCGGGGCGCGCTGGTTGTCGGTCTGGAATTGCCCGATGCCCTGGACGAGGCTGTTGATGCTGGACTCGGTCGAGGACTTGCGGGCCAGTTCGCGGGCACCCGAGAGCGCGGGCACGGTGATGGCGATCACGACCGCGATGATGGTGATGACCACCAAGAGCTCGATGAGGCTGAAGGCGCGCCGGGTCAGTCGGCTCGGAGCGTGTTTGGTTGCCGCCTTGGGGGTCATATCGTGACTCCTGGGGTTTGGTTTGATGCGGGAATCGGCCCGAGCACACGGGCAGCCCGCCTCGTGAACTCTATTCGCGGGCGACCGACTTGGTGTTGCGGGCAATCCCGGAGTCGGATCTCGGTTTCTCGATGCCGCCGAGTATACCGGATTGCTTGTAGAATCCTAGACGTGTGCCCACTGGGGGCCAGAAACGGGGATTGTCTCGATGACCACGGCTGGCAACATCACGGTTCTTTCACCCAGCGAGGCCGCCTATCAGGCCGCGGCCGAAGCCCTCGGTCAGGGGCATCTGGTCATTTTGCCGACCGAGACGATCTACGGCGTGTTCGCCGACAGCAGCAATCCCGCCGCGATGGCGAGCCTTGAGAAGCTCGTAGGCGCTGAAGCGGCGCACACCGCCGGCTGGCACGCGCCCAGCGTCGAAGCGGTGCTCGATCGCGTCAAGACCAATCACCCGATCCACCAGCGGCTCGTCGAGCGCCTCCTGCCCGGGCCGGCCGCGATCGTGTTCGAATCGGGCGATTCCGTCCGCGTGCCCGACAACGCAGCAGCCCTGGCGGTGCTCCAGACCGCACACGACGCGGGGCAGACGCGCATCCTGGGTGTGGGGCTGGCAAACGATGTGTTCGGCTCGGGCGAAGCCGTCCGGCCCATGCTCGACAACGACGCGCTGCGCAATCAATTCGAGGATGCCGACGTGCGCGTGGTCATCGACGGGGGGACGACCGTCATGGGCAAGCCCTCGACCGTCATCCGGCTGACCAGCGATGGCGACTACGAGCTCACGCGCCAGGGCCCGATCGGGGAGCACTACATCCGGGATCGTCTGCGCCGGCGGGTGCTGTTTGTCTGCACGGGCAACACCTGCCGCAGCCCGATGGCCCAGGTCATCGCCACCCGCGAGCTGCGCGAGTCGGGCGAGCCGGAGGACCTGGTCGAGGTCACCTCGGCGGGGATCTCGGCGGGCGAGGGGATGCCCATCACGCCCGAGGCGATCGAGGCCCTCGAAAAACTCGGCTACATGGCAAGCCATCACCGCTCGCGGCAGGTGACGCCGACGGACGTGAACCGCGCCGACGAGATCTACACCATGACCAACGCGCACCTGGCGGCCCTTCGGCGGCACTTCCCCGGGGCCGCGTGGAAGATCCAGACACTTGATCCCGAGGGCGGCGACATCCAGGACCCGATCGGCGGCCCGCCCGAGGTGTACGATCAGGCCTGCCGGGCGATCTTGGA
>CAXBOF010000375.1:0-3245 GCA_963977205.1 uncultured Phycisphaera sp.
TCCAAAACAGAAAGCAATCACCGAGGACGATACGACCGTCTCCGCGACCGAAAGCCGTCAGCAAACCAGAGAATCGGCCGCCCAATTGCAATCGCAAGAACCAGCCCCCGCCGAGCTTACTCCGCGCGAGGGCATGCGCTCGATCACCCGGCTGGCGACCAATTCTCAGGCACTGGGCGACACCGAGTTGGACGAATTCCGAACCGCGTACCGCGTGGTTTCAAGTCACTGGACCGAGCTGGGGAGCGATCAGATCGGTGCGGTTCACAACGCTCTGCTCGAACTGCTCTACAAAAACGCCGCAAACATCGATGCCGCCCAAGCAATCGTGGCCGAGATCGGTCAGCCGATGCGCACATTTACAGCCAACCCAGAGGGGCTGCGCGCTTGGGTATTGAGCGTCGCCACGATGTCGCGGCTGTCGATGGAGCGCAATCTCCCGACCTCGCTCGATTCCGCGATCATCGGCCGACTCACAGCGTCGCTGGGACAGAATGCTTTGGGAAATGACCAGAGTTTCGAAGCCGCGGTGATGCTTGCGTTGAACGCAGCGGCAAACAAACTTACCTCCCAGAACGCATCCGAAGGATCATGGCGTATCTGGCTGGATCAGCTCGGCGCCGTCGCTCGACCGGGCGGCAGCGTCTACGACGAAGCTGTCCTCGACTCAATCGAAAGAGTCATGCTCGAAGGCGATGACCCGGCTCAATCCAGAGCTGTGTTCCAAGCCCTCGAAACGCTCGCTGCCGCTCTCAAAATCGAGCAGAACAGCCCGGTAGCCGAACGGCTTGTCGGCTGGCTCGCGAACGACCGCGTGACCGTCAGCGATCTCGGTGTGGTCATGCGAGAGCTGATCTCGCGATCACACATGGAGGACGTCGATGAGAGCCTGATCCCTTCGCCGGGCACCGGTGAATCTGAACGAATGGCGATCCGGACAAAGCTCGAAGAAGTTCTCTTGGGCAAAGACGCCGGCACGTCCGAGGCTATCGCCTCATGGATGAGTATCGCCGACCAGCAGCTCGATGTCTCGGCTCCGCGTCGCCCCGCTGAGCTGGTTGCGCGAGCGGTCGTGCTCAGCCGCCTATCTGCCGCCGCTCGCTCGACCTTGTGGGGGGATCAGAAAGCCGCCGAGTCCACGCTCGCGAATCTGACCGGCGATGTCGATCGGCTCGTAGCCAGCATCGACCCGAATGCCACCGATTACCTCGGCGGCAACAGCGCTGATGAATGGGCACTCAAATACATCGATGCCCGGCAGAACATCCCGATTCGTCAGGCATTGCTCGGCGATCTCACCCGAAGCAAACGCAAACTCGGGCCTGTTGCCGCAGAGTTGCTGGTCCGTGATGCCTTCCTCGGCTCGCCCGCGACGGTCAGGGCACAGGCCCGCGAGGTTGTCCGCTTGTACGCCGACAGCCCCGCAGTGCTCAACGCTGTGCTGGAGCATTTGCCGCGCTTACCAAAGATTGAATCGAGCAGCGAGTTGATCGAAGCGGTCACCTACACCCGGCTGCCCTCTACCAAATCGCCCGCGTGGAGCACCAAAGCAAGGCAGGCTTGCGTGGACGAACTGCTCCGCAGACTCGCGGGAACCGGCGAAGGGCAGGTCGTCGATACGCTGGCGATGCTGCTCAAGGAAAGCTACGACGCAAGGCTCGGCTCGAAGCCTTCATCAACTTCTGGCGCCGATGCGGTCTCGCTGGCGGACTCGGCTTCGCAGCTCTCGGCCATGTGGCGTAGGCTTGCAGAGCAGGAGGGCGAAGAGATCCCGCTCATGGCCGCCCTCGATGACCTCGACCACCGTGCGATCGGCAGACTACTGCTCGCCGAGGGCTCGCTCGATCGATTCGCGGCCCATCAGGTCACCGCAGTCGAAGCGATGTCCATTCTGGTGCTCGCCGAGAATCCGTCGGCGCGTTCTCGCGTTGAAGCGATCCGTTCGGAACTCTCTGCGAGCAGGCGCAATGCCAAGAATGTTCTCGAACAGATTTATGCGTGCGAAGCCGCCGGCGTCAAACTCTGGAAACTCCGCCTCGAGAGGAGCGTGTCATGAGATTGAGCCGCGCATGCTCGGTGGTCATCTTTTTGCTCTTTGCCTCTTGCGCATCGTCGCAGTCAGATATTGAGCGGCGACTCGAAGCCCTCGCGCCAAGCGACCCCAAGGGGTACTTCCTTCTCGCCGAGGATGTCGCCGACCAGGCCACGGGCGTTGAGGAGACACAGCTTGCGCGCAAGCTCTACGTGCTCGCCTTTGTCCTCGCCCAGAAGAACCAGGCCAAGGAAGATGCCGAATCGCAGTTCCCGATCGCTGCAAGCGCGTGTCTCGGGCTTGCCGATCTTGAACCGACCGAGGCCCGCAAACGCTGGCTGCATGCGCTCGCCGGCCGGCTGGACGAGCGATACGCCGCTCGCCGGTGGGATTCGGAATCACAGTCTGAAACGCCCAACCAAGCCGCGCTGCTGCTCGCGGAAGCCATCGGACTCGCGCTCTCCGGTGACGGCTCGCTGGCGCGTGAACGATTCGACGACCCTCGCGTCAAAGCACTCATCGAGGAAACTCGTGATATCATCGATCGCCCTGGAAACGAGGCCTCAACCTCTGCTATTCAGCGTGAAGCAGAGATCTGGCCCTGCCCGGAGTGCGGCAACGCGCGAGGTGTCCCCGACCGCTCCGAGGGCGGCCAGGTGCGCCGGCTCTGCTCGACCTGCCGGGGCAACCCCGGTCCGGTCATCTCGCGCGAGGCGCTCGTGGCATACCTCGCGTACCAATCCGTCCTGCTTCGCGGCACACAGAAATCGTGGTCGGCTGAACTCGTCGTGGGTCACGGCAGGACGCTGCTGGATCCCGAGCCCTCCGAAGTGGCGCCGAGCATGGGTGTGGACCCGACCAAGGTCTATTACCGCGATGGACAGTGGCTCGACAGCCGCGAACTGATGGAGTTGCAGGAAGACGGGGAATAGAGTCGCAAACACAGCCGAGGAGAGCACGATGTCAGACGCCGATCAGCAGACTATCCCCGCCAAGCCCGAGATCACCTTCGACGAGTTCGCCAAGGTCGACCTTCGTGTCGCGACAGTGGTCTCCGCCGAGCTACACCCCAACGCCGACAAACTCCTCAAACTCCAGCTCGATGACGGCTCGGGCACGCTCCGTCAGATTTGCGCGGGCATCAAGGCGTACTACGCCCCCGAAGACCTTGTCGGCAAGCAGGTAGTCATCGTGGCCAACCTTGCGGCCCGCA
>CAXBOF010000376.1:0-3227 GCA_963977205.1 uncultured Phycisphaera sp.
CTACTCATCAGCGGCGATCTCGTTACGCATAACTTCAACACCGCTGAGTTGGTCATTGTGTTTCGCTTTTTTGGCATTCCAGCCGAAGACCAAACGCAAGGCAAAGACAATCGAGAAGCGATGGTCGATCCATGAATAAAGCGCCTGATTTCGACCATCTTTGACATAGCGTGGCATGGAGACCGGGTTGTCCATTATTCTGCGGGCGTTCGCCGTGCGTTCTTCCGGCCTAACTCTTGGAGGAATCAGATGCACCACGCTCATATCGCTTGCGGTTTCATTCTCATTGCCGGCACCTCGCTCGGGCAGGCGTCTCGGACAACGGCAGAGACTGATGCCGAGGGCACGAAGATTATCAACGAGCACACACGGGTGTTTGTTGCCGACAAAGCAGAACCCGGCTTCGCAGAAGACCTGCTCTGGACATTCCTCGATCCTGCATCGATCCCCAACTCGGTCGCGCTCGGTTCGGGCGGCGACGAAGCCTGGGTAGCGCACTCGCTCAACGATGAGCGGCTGAGCATGTTTGATGTCGCGGCCGGCAACGCGCCCGCGCTGACGTACTCGGTGCTGGCCGAGAACCCTGGGAATATCGGCACGGCGGCCGCGTCTGACGGCTCGCTGGGCGCGGTGATCACGATGGCGGACTTTGGAACGATCACGGTTCGTGGTTTCTCGGCGGCTGGCGGGAGTTCGCCGCTCTGGACGTACACGTTCAGTGAGGAGTACGTTGAGTCGCGTGCGCGCTCGGTCGCGGTCAGCGCCGACGGCTCGCGCGTGGCTGTCTGCGCCTACGACGGGGCGGACACGCTTCTGGTCATACTCGACGGCGACGGGAATGTTCTCAACTCCACGACCATTGCCGGCTTTGCACTCAGCCTGGATATGGACGATTCGGGCAGTCGCGTCGTGGTGACAGCGGGCGCCGTTGCCCGTCTCTACGACACAGCCACCATGTCCGAGGAGTACGCGCTGACGGTCTCCGGGGCGGGCGGCTGGGCGCGCATTTCTCGTGACGGTTCGGCGATCGCCGACGGCGGCTTCAATGTCCGCGCCGCACGCGAGATCGCGGGCGTCTGGCAGACGGTCTACACGGGCACAGGCTCGACCGATTGGTTCGGTGGTGTTTCGCTGAGCGCGGATGGTGAGACCCTGTTCGCAGTCAGCCACGATTATGCCAGCGGGTATCTCGAGAATGACCACCGCATTGTGGATCTGACGACGGGAAATGTTGTTGCTTCGGATGGGTTTGGCGGTTCTGGTTCGTTCCAGAACTCGGTACTGTCATCCGAGGTCAACGCCGACGGCACGGTCTTCGTGGCCGCGACGTGGGGCGATCAGGCTAACACGCAGCCGGAGATCCGCGTCTATGACCGAGACCTGAACCTCATCGACTCTCTTGATACCGACGGCTCGCCGTTTGCGATGGATCTCAGCTCGGACGGCTCGCGGGTGCTTGTGGCCACCAAGTCTGTCCATGCCAACACATTCGGAAGTGGGGGCGTGACGTATGTGTACGACCTCGATGTGGCGCCGACGTGTCTTGCCGACACCAACGGCGACGGCGCAGTGACCCCCGCAGATTTCAGCGCCTGGGTCGCAGCCTTCAACGCGATGGCTCCCGAGTGCGACCAGAACGGCGACGACGTCTGCTCGCCCGCCGATTTCAGCGCTTGGGTTGCCAACTACAACGCCGGTTGCTGAGAAGCCGGTCACACAATTCGAATTATAAAGTTCGCAGCGGACCCCAAATCAGCCTTTGAGGGTCCGCTGCTTTTTGTTAGTCTGGACACACCATTTCTGTAACGGTGGTCGGGTTATTCGAGAGGAGAGTTATGTACGTATCTGCACGCTCGCTGTTTGTATCCGCTGGTTTGGCGATCGCTTGTTCTGCGACGGCTCAGTCCGAGCCGGAACATCTTTCGCACATCGTGTCGGTCGATTCGCCCGAGGCGATTGTTCGCGTGATTGGTGAACTCGAATCGCAGGATGGCGACCAGGCTGTCATCGAAGTGGTCGCCCCCGGCTCGGCGGTGGTCCGCTTCAACCCGCAAGATGCCGACGGCCCGCATGTCGGAGCTGTTCCGTATGATGCGCCACAATTGCTTGAGATCGGCTCCGACCCCGAAGGGGATATGGGGGCCGATGTCGAGTACGCGCCCGACGGCTCGAAGATCTACATCTTGAACCGCTCCAGCCAAAATATCACCATCTTTGATGCTGCGACCCAGGCCTCGCTGGGCGCGATCCCGCTCTCATCGCTCGGCTTTGCGATGGACATCACGCCCGATGGGACACGCGCTGTGGTTGCCAACTATGCAGACGACACAGCTACGATCGTTGATCTCGCCACCGGCACAGAGACCGCTGTGAATGTTGGTGACGGCCCGGGCACGGTGAGCATCTCGCCCGACGGCTCGCTGGCGGCCATCGGCTGCAGTGTCGATTCGACATTCGAGGTGATCGATCTCGGCACGAACGCGGTCGTCCGCACGATCGCTACGCCCGGCTTTACACAGACGCTCTCATTCAGCCCGGAATCGGCTGCGGTAGATTTCCGCATCACAACACCCCTGACCTTTGTTGACGGCTCGACAATCGCCTTCCCCGGCCGATTCGATGACGTGCTCGCGTTTATCGATATCGCAACGGGTTCGCGCACAGACCTGGCGCTGGCCGATACCGATCCGGCGGGCGTTGATATCTCGGGCGATGGCTCGACGATCCTTGTCGGCCACGCGATTGATCCGGGCGTGGTGACCGTGATCGACGGCGTGTCGCGCACCATTGACCGGGCGATCACGGGCCCGGCTCGCTGCAACGGCCCTGTCGCGCTCAACGGCGACGGCTCGGCTGCGGTGATCGCGTTCCAGAACGCCGCCCGTCACCTCAACCTCAATACCGACACCTTCAGCGGCGCGCTGAGCACATCGAATCTGAACGATGTCATCGCCAATGCGTCGCGCACAAGGGCAGTGGGCATCGGGTTCTCTGGAGCAATCATCGATTTCGCGAGCGGTGCGGTTCTGTCGCGAGCCAACGACCGCGTGTCGGCTACCTTTGGTGCTGTCAGCCCGACCAGCGATCAGGCGGCGATGATCTCAACGACTTTCGGAGACGACTTGGTCGTACTCGACACCGACGCCTCGCCGTCGCTGCTCTATTACGGCCGCTCCGGACCCGACCCTGAGGGCGACATCTCCCGCCACACCGCGGTGAGCGCTGAT
>CAXBOF010000377.1:0-3210 GCA_963977205.1 uncultured Phycisphaera sp.
TTGGGAAGAACTCCTGCCAAAGCTCGCCGGGTGGCGGCGGTTGACATACAGCGACGGCGTTAGCGACACGACGCTTCTTGTGCATGTTCCCAAAGCCTGAATTGCAAATGAACTGCAGCCCCCACGGACGGGACGGACGCGGCGATGAACCCAGACGAACAGGGTGAGAGCGGAGCGGGCGGGCCGTCGCTGACGAAGACGGCTGCCGGCGGTGTCGCGTGGACTTCGGCCGTCTCGCTCGTCGAACGCATCGCTGCCTTTGGGATTCAGTTTCTGCTAGCCGCCCTGCTCTCGCTCGAGACGTGGGGCGCCTGGGGCATCATCACCGCGGTGGTTCTGTTCTTTACCGGGTTCGCATCTACAGGCGTGCGCGAGGTGCTCATCCATCGAAGCTCGTCGTACCGACTCTGGAGCGGGCCGGCGCTCTGGTTTGCGACATGGTGGGGGCTGATGCTCTCGCTCATGACCGCCGCGGCGGCCTACCCCGTGTCGCTCATGGTTAAACCGGAGTTTGCGACCGAGACTTATCTGGGATTGCTCGTGGTGGCCCCGACGCCGCTGATGCAGTCGATGTTCTCCGTGCCACGAGCGAAGCTGGCGATCGACCACAGGTTCAAAGAGGCGGCGTTGATCTACGCGGCCCCGGGGATCGGTCAGCTCATATTGACGCTGGTCTTGGCGTGGATGGGTCTGCGGATCATGGCCTTTACGATCCCCTACACACTGGCGATGCTGGTGCGGACGGTGCTCATGATGCGGGCGGCCCGTGTGTGGTTCAGTGGGCCACCGCGGGTGAGCTGCTGGAAGTACTTCACGGGTGACGCCCGGCGGGTATGGGTCGAATCGACCGCGGTCTGGATGCGAGGCCAGGCGGACGTGCTGATCGTGATGATCTTTGCGACACAGGCCGAGGTGGGTCTATATACATTTGCGCGGAACATGTCGCGCCAGATGGTGACGCTCTTTACGCAGCAGGTCGCGGGCGTGATTCAGCCAATCCTTGTGACGATGCAGAACGAGCCGGCGCGTCTGCTCAAGGCGTTCATGCGGTCTTCTCGTCTACTCGCGTTCATGGGCGTGCCGATGACGATCGGAATCGCTGCTGTGTTGTGGCCCGGCACGCCGCTCGTGATGGATGAAGGCAAGTGGAGCGAGCTGCCGCTGGTGTTGACCGCGATGTCGATCGGTATCGCCCTGCGAGTCTTGACCGAATCCGCGGTGAGTTTGAAGTTCGCGCTCGGTCGTTTCCGCCAGCAGCAGGTGTTCTCGATCGTCAGCTCTGCGTTCTTCTGCCTCTGCATCGGCATGGGCGCGTGGCTCGGCGGCGTTCTGGGCGCATCGATCGGCTTTGCGGTCTTCTGTGCGGGAGCGGGGCCTCTGCAGTTCCTGACCGCGGTGCAGCCTGTCGGCGGCGGGTGGAAAGAAACGATTCAGGCGGTCGTGATGCCGGTGCTCTGGTCACTGATTGCGATCGCGCCCTGGACGGTCCTCTCTGAACAAATTGACTATGGCGGGTACATCTGGCAGGCGATCGAAGTAGCGATTATCGAAAGTTGCTCACATCTCACATACCCCCTTCAGGCTGACGTGATGCCCGTGTACTGGACGATGGTTGCCATCACGCCTTGGACGGTCTTCTCGGTGTTGGCGGGCACGGGCGGGTACATCTGGCAGGCACTCGAGGTGGCGATGGTGGTGAGCTGCTCGGCATTGACGTATCTGCTGCTCGCGATCACGATGCGGATGCCGGAACTGGCCGAGTTTGTCGAGCGTGTACGAGATCAGTCGCCCGGTCGGTTTCGACCTCTTGTTGACCGCCTGACAGCGCCGATGATGGTTCGCGGAGGGCGATCGGTATGACCTGGCAGGCGTGGACAACGCTCGGTGTGATCCTGGCGATGGTGCTGGTCTTGGTGCGCGGCAGGTATGGGCCGGATGTGGTCATCGTCGCGGCTGTGGCGCTTCTGGTCTTTCTTGGTGTGCTCCAGCCGGAGGAAGCATTGGCGGGCATGTCCAACCAGGGCGTAGCCACCATCGCGGTGCTGTACGTTGTGGTCTGCGGGCTGATGGAGACCGGGGCTGTCCGCTGGGTCGGATCGATCATGCTTGGCCGACCCAAGACCCAGCGGCGGGCGCTGATCAGACTCGTCGCCCCGGTGACGGCTCTTTCGGGCTTCGTCAACAACACGCCGATCGTGGCGATGATGATCCCCGCGATCGATGATTTCTGCAAGCGTCGCCAGTGGCCCGTCTCGAAGTTCATGATCCCGCTCAGCTATGCGGCTATCCTCGGCGGCACGTGCACACTCATCGGAACGAGCACGAACCTTGTCGTCAACGGCGAGTGGATCGCATCCGGGCGCCAGCCGATGGGGATCTTCACGATCGCGCTGGTGGGTGTGCCGTTCGCGGTGGTGGGGTCCGTGTATCTCATCACCTTTGGGTCCAAGCTGCTGCCGGTTCGGGGCTCTGTGCTGAGCGCCGGCGCCGATGCGCGGGCGTACACGGTCGAGATGCTCGTTGCCTCAGGCGGACCGCTGGAAGGCAGAACGATCGAAGAGGCCGGGCTGCGCCACCTGCCCGGGTTGTATCTGGCCGAGATCGAACGCGAGGGATCAATCCTGGCTGCGGTCGGGCCCAACGAGAGACTGCGTGGAAGTGACCGGCTTGTCTTTGTGGGCCAGGTCGATTCGGTTGTCGATCTTCAAAAAATCCGTGGCCTCGAACCGGCGACGGATCAGGTCGTCAAACTCAACGAGCCCAGGCCCAACCGCGTGCTCGTCGAAGCGGTAGTGAGCAACAGCCACCCGCTGCTCGGGCAGACCGTGCGCGAGGGTCGGTTCCGCACGAAGTACAACGCGGTCATCATCGCTGTCGCCCGCAACGGCGAGCAGCTCCGGCGCAAGATCGGCGAGATCGTGATCCGCCAGGGAGACACGCTCCTGCTCGAAGCGCCGCGCTCGTTCATCTCTCAGATGCGAGACTCGCGGGACTACTACCTTGTCAGCGAGGTCGCCGACTCGGCCCCGGTCAGGCACGAGAAAGCGATCCTGGCGATCGGCATCGTGGGTCTGATGGTGGCACTGGCGACAATCCAGCCAACGCTCCCGATCCCGATGGTGGCCGGCGGCGGGAACGTCAAGATCGGGATGCTGCACGCGGCCGTATTCGCCGCCGGTCTCATGCTCGTGCTGCGATGCTGCTTCGGCT
>CAXBOF010000378.1:0-3196 GCA_963977205.1 uncultured Phycisphaera sp.
GGGGGGGGGGGGGGGTTCTTGGAGCAAAGAAAACCCCAACTCACTTCCGCGAAACCTCAACCTTCCCGCCCGCAACATCCTTGATCGCAAAGCCCAAACCCGCAAGCTCATCCCGGATCGCATCGCTGGCCGCGTAGTCCTTGGCCTTCCTCGCCTCGGCTCGTCTTGCGAGCAAGCCCTCGACCTCAGCGCTCGGCGTGATGCCGTCTAGAAAGACACCGATCTCGGTCTTGGTCGACTTCGCACGTTCGAGTGCAAGCACACCCAGCACAGTGTCGAGTTGCTTGAGGATCTCCGCATCACCAGACGTCGGTTTCTCGATCTTGCTCCGCCATGTGTTGACCGCACCGATTGCAGCCGAGATGTTCAGGTCGTCCTGCATCGCCTCGGCAAACGCGCTCAGCACACTCTCGTCACTCGGTGGTCCCGGATTTTTCTCGCCTTCTTCCACAACCGAGCGCCACCGCTCAATCATCCGCGCCGAATCCTTCAGCCCCTGCATCGTAAAGTTCGCGTTGCTGCGATAGTGCGTTTTGATCAGCTCTAATCGCACCGCCGCCGGCTCGTGGCCCTGCGCAAACAGATCCCTCGGCGTAAAGAAGTTGCCCTTGCTCTTGGACATCTTCTCGCCCTCGACCTGCAGAAACCGGCCGTGGAACCAGTGCCTGGCGAACGTTTCGTTCCCGGTCGCGCAGCAGCTCTGCGCCCTTTCGCACTCATGGTGCGGGAAGATGTTGTCCTCGCCGCCCGAGTGCAGGTCGATCACATCGCCCAAGGCCTGCCTTGCCATCACCGAGCACTCGATGTGCCACCCGGGGTAGCCCTCGCCCATCGCCTCGCCATCGATCACGGGCCCGGGCCAGCGCATGATGTGACTCGCGTCTGTCTTCCACAGCAAAAAATCCGCGGACGAGCGTTTCTCGGAGGTGTGCTCGGCCGTCACGCGCCCGCCCGCACCCGAGCGGATCTTGTCCAGTGTGTTGCCCGAGAGCTCGCCGTATCGGCTGTACTTCTGCACATCGAAATACACCGCATCGCCCGCGCGATACGCGTAGCCCTTCTGCGCCAGATCCTCGATCATCTCGATCATGCCCGCGATCGACTCGGTCGCCTTGGGCATCAATTCCTTGCGTTTGGCTTCTGATGCGCTCGCCTCGATGGCGACCCTGAGCCCGAGCGCTCTGGCATCTTCAAGAAACCGGCCCGCGTAGAACTCTGCGATCGCCTTCGGGTCGTTCGGGTCGATGTCCACACCCGCAGGCAGCTTGCCCGATTTCTTGGCCTCAGCGATCCGCTGGCCCGCGACCGCCATCTTGTCCTCGCCCCCGCCGTCGGCGTTGTCGTCGTCGGTCATGTGTCCGACATCCGTGATGTTCATCACGTGCCGGACCTTGCGGGGCCCCTTGTGCACCGAGCCGTCCGGCGCGGTCACCTCGCACAGCGGGCTCTCGAGCCACCGCCGGAGCACATCGGCCGCCAGAAACGAGCGGAAGTTCCCGATGTGCGCATCGTCGTAGACCGTCGGCCCGCACGTGTAGAACGTGATCAGATCGGGATCGCCCGGCGTGAGCGCCTGACGGCCCTTGGTCAGCGTGTTGTAGAGTTGCATCGGCATGGCCGATGGTAGGGGGTTTGGGCCGCTGGCCGACGACTGATCCTGCCCGATCAGTCGACCCGCGGCTCGGCCGGATCAGCCGCCGCCTCGGCAGACGGCGCCTCGTCCCGCGCCTCGATCGTGATCTTCACCACCCGCGTCGGCGAACTCTCGGTCACGCGCACGAGTGCACCCTCCAGCTCGATCGTTTCGCCCGTCTCGGGAATCCGCCCCAGCGTCGTCACAACGTAGCCGCCCAGCGTGTCGTACTCATCGCTCTCAGGGATCTCAACGCCCAGCGTCTCGAGATCGTCGTTGGCCTCGTCGACGCGCATCGACGCATCCGCGTGCGCCACACGCTCGGCCGCGTCCATCCGCAGCGAGGGCTCGTCTTCTTCCTCGTCGTCGTACTCGTCGAAGATGTCGCCGAAGACCTCCTCGATGATGTCCTCGATCGTCACCAGCCCGCTCGTCCCGCCGTACTCGTCGGCCACCATCGCCAGGTGCACCTTGTTCGTCACCAGCTCCGCCAAGAGCTCACGCACCGCCTTCTGCTCGGGAACAAAGAGCGCCTTGCGCACCACCTTCTCCAGCTGGAACGCCTGGCCCTTGCGATCGCTGCCCAGCCACACGAGCAGATCCTTGACGTACAGGATGCCCACGATGTCGTCGAGATTCTCGCGGTACACCGGGATTCGGCTGTGCCCGATCTCCTGCACCGTCGCCACGATCTCGTCTAGATCATCCGTCAGCTCGATCGCCTCGACATCAGTGCGTGGCGTCATGATCCGCTCCACGCTCGTCGTGCGGAAACTCACCACGCCCTCGATCATGTCGCGCTCGGTCTCGTCGAGCTGCCCCTCGGCCTCGCCCATCTCGGCCACACTGATCAGTTCCGCGCTGTACGACTCAGAGCCGTTCGTCGTGGTCGCACCCGCCAGCCGACGGATCGCCTCATCGATCACGTGCAAAAACCGACGGATCGGCGTCAGCGTCAGGTGCATCCACCGGATCAAGAGCGAAAACAGCAGCACCGTCCGCTCGCCCGCGTGCGTCGCGATCGACAGGGGCAGCACATACCCAAAGACCCACATCACCGGCGTGGCCACCAGCATCGTGATCACGATGTCGCCGCCCGTGAAACCAACCTCCACCGCATGTCCGCGGACACGGTTCACCCAGACCAAGAGTGCAAGAGCCGCCAGAATATTGGCAAGCACGCGTGGCAGCGCAATCGACGATGCGTGTCCCGATCGATCGACGAGAATCTTCGCCGCCCGCTCGCGCACACCGTCCGAGCCCCGCTCGGCGAGCTGATCGATCTTCGACCGCGACAGCCCGCGCAGCGAAAGGTGCAAAGTCGAGCACACCGCGCCCACAATCAGTGAGACCACCGCAACCCAGAAGGCCAGCATCGCCGTCATAACGTGCCCCCGGATTCTGTCTGGCTTTCGATCTCTCTCTCGCGCGACGCGAACACAGCCCCCGCGCCGATCGCCGTCAGGATCTCGTCCTCACGCCGGTGCATCGCAACTGAACCAAACGCGCCGGATTCTTCGTGGTCGTCGTAGCCCGTGCAGTGCAGAACGCCGTGAACGATAT
>CAXBOF010000379.1:0-3196 GCA_963977205.1 uncultured Phycisphaera sp.
AGTGGCTCGGCAAAGCCCGAGAGCTGCCCGAGGTTGAGGGGCAGACGTTGTTCGTCGGGCCACGGATTGAGGGCGGCTTCGACCGCGAGGTCTACACGCCCAATCAGACGCGACAGCTCAGTGAAGAAGATCTCGAAGATTTCCGCGCGGTGACCTATGGTCCGGAACGCTACTACGCGACGAACTACGGCTCGCCCATCGCGTACGCGACGGCTCTGGCGTGCGCGGCGGATGCGGGCATCGAGTCGTTCGCGTTCAAACGGATTCTGGACATCGGTTACGGCCAACTCGGGCAGCTTGAGATGCTCGCCCGTTGCGGCGCGGAGGTCGATGGCGTCGAGGTCGATCCGGTTGTGCATTTGCTTTATGCCTCGACGCGGCTGACGGACACGGTTATGGCGGAGGATGGGACGAAGGGGCGGGTCTCGCTGCACTTTGGCGAGTGGTTCGGCGACTGGAAATTCCGGCAGTCCATCGGCAAGAACTACGACCTGATCCTGGCGCGAAACGTGCTCAAGCGGGGGTACGTCCAGCCCGAGGAGCCGATGAAGGGCTTCGACCCCATCGACGTGGGCGGCGACCCGGCGATGGGCGCGCAGATCATCTTCGAATCGCTCAAGCCGAGCGGGATCGCGGTCGTCTATAACCTCGGCGGCGGGCCCTGGCGGCTCGAGGACGGCTCTTACAACGCCCCGGCCGACGTGCGTGATCCGTTCGGGATGGAGGCGTGGGAGGCTGCGGGCTTCGAAGTGCTGCACTTCCAGGCCAACGGCTCGCAGCTCATGCGTAAGGTCGGCGTCGCGCTCGGGTGGGGGAGTATTGAGGATCTGGCGAGCTACAACGTGCTTTATACGGTGGTGCGCAGGCCAGAGTGAGGCAGTCGTCGTGTAGGATGCGACGATATGAAACAGGTTTGGAAGTATTTCTGCACAGCGTGCGTCTTTGCTTCCGCGAGTGCTGTCTCTGCTCAGCCGGTGCCGCCCGATTATGGGTTTGAATTTGTCACCATTGGTGATGTCGGCAACCCCGACGCGGACCCCGCGACGTATCCGATTCCGGATTTCGGGCCGGCGTCGGGCAGTGTCGATTACGAGTACCGCATCGCCAAAAGCAAGACCAACGCGGGGCAGTGGGTCGACTTTGTCAACGCCTACTGGCCCTACCACGACATCCCAAACGACCCGCTGCGGATTCAGCTTCTTGGGTTCAACGTGGGTGTTGACAACCCGGGCGCGAAACCTGGCGAGGATCCCGGCGCGTTCATCCGCCGCGGCGGCGCAGACTGGGCGACGACCGCGAGCTGGAACGCCGCGGCGCGGTTCGCCAACTGGCTGCACAACGGCAAGGTGAGCGAGCCCTGGGCGTTCGAGACCGGCGCGTACGACTTCACGCAGAGCGACTTCCCTGCGCGCAGCGTCGAGGCAAGATTCTGGATTCCATCGCTCGATGAGTGGAACAAAGCGGTCTACTGGGATCCGGATCACTCGGGCGAAGGTGTGGGCGGCTACTGGATGTACCCGAACTCGTCCGACGATCCGCTCGTGCCGGGCCTGCCCGGCGTGGGCGAGACGCCGGCGCTCGACTTCCCACAGGGCACGGCGCTCGGGCAGTACCCGGACGTCCAGACGCCGTGGGGGCTGGAGGACGTGTCGGGGCATGACTTTGAGTTCGTTGAGTACCGAGAAGGCGCTGAGTTTCTCTACTCTGTAGGCTCCAACACATCCACCCTGTATGAGTCTTACGACCTCTTTGGAGGTTTTACGCTTTCTCCCGATCCGAACACGGACTTTCCGAGCATGTTTCGAGTTGCCTCGGCCGTCCCATCCCCATCGGTTTCATTCATCGCGAGTTTTAGTATCTGTATGGTCTGCGGGAGGCGAAGCAGATGTGGGTATTGAGGCCAATTCGACTTTGGAGAACCGGGGCCCTGGCCCGCTAGGATCGGCCCATGAGTATCCACGACCAGATCGTCGGGCTGATCAAGCAGCAGGACCCGGAGGCGGCTTCCATCATCCAGGCCGAGGCGGACCGCCAGGCCTCGACGATCGAGCTGATCGCCAGCGAGAATCACGCGAGCCCGGCGGTGATGCACGCCGCGGGCACGTGCATGACCAACAAGTACGCCGAGGGCTACCCCGGGCGTCGGTACTACGGCGGGTGCGAGCACCACGACGCGATCGAGCGGCTCACGCAGGAGCGGGCCAAGCAGATGTTCGGGTGTGCGTACGCCAACGTCCAGCCGCACTCGGGCGCGCAGGCCAACGCAGCGGTGTTCATGGCGCTCATGGAACCCGGCGCGACTTTCGCGAGCCTCGTGCTCGCCGACGGCGGGCACCTGTCACACGGGCTGCCGATCAACTTCAGCGGGCATTACTACAAGCCCGTGCACTACCCGCTCGTGCGGGACGAGAAGAGTCAGGATTTCGAGCGGATCGATTACGACGCGGTGCGGGCGGTGTGCCTGGAGCACAAGCCGGCGATGCTCTTGTGCGGCTACAGCGCGTACCCGCGGACGATCGACTTTGCCAAGTTCCGCGCGATCGCCGACGAGGTGGGGGCGCTCTTGATGGCGGATGTGGCGCACATCGCGGGCTTGATTGTCGGTGGTGCGCACCCGAGCCCCTTCCCGCACGCGCATGTTGTCACGACGACGACGCACAAGAGCCTGCGCGGGCCGCGCGGCGGTTTGATCCTGACCAACGACGAGGAGATCAGCAAGAAAGTCAATCGCGCGCTCTTCCCGGGCATGCAGGGCGGCCCCTTGATGCACGTGATTGCTGCCAAGGCCGTCGCGTTCGGTGAGGCGTTGAAGCCCGAGTACAAGGCGTACCAGGCGCAGACCGTCGCCAACGCCAAGTCGCTGGCCGGGGCGCTCGTCGAGCACGGCTACCGCATCACCTCGGGCGGGACCGACAACCACCTGATGCTGGTCGATCTGACTGCCAAGGATCCCAACGGGGCCGAGGGTGCATTGACGGGCAAGGCGGCCGAGAAGTGGCTCGAGGACGCGGGGCTGATCTGCAACAAGAACGGCATCCCGGGCGATCAGCGCAAGCCCATGGTGACCAGCGGCATCAGGCTGGGTGCACCCGCGACGACGACCCGCGGGTTCAAGGAGGCCGAGATGAAACTGGTCGCCAGTTTCATCGATCGCGTCCTGAGCGCCGGGCTTGCGAGCGAGGATGAACTCTCTCGT
>CAXBOF010000380.1:0-3193 GCA_963977205.1 uncultured Phycisphaera sp.
CCAGTCCTCACCGAAGAACAGATCGTCGGCCTCATCGAGATGAAGCCGGGCGATACCTACAGCCACATCAAGGTCCAGAAAGCCGTCGACCTCATCGAGGGCGCCTACGGCCAGCTCGGCTACGTCGACGCCAGCGTCCAGCGCCAGGAAGTCCGTGACCCCGCAAGGCCCCTCGTCGACCTCGTCCTGGGCATCCGCCAGGGCCAGACCTTCCGCACCGGCCTCGTACAGATCACCGGCAATTCCACGACGCGCCACGAAGAGATCCGCAAACTCACCCAAGTCCGCCCCGATCACCCGCTCGACAAAACCGCCGTCGACCGCACCGCGGGCATCCTTACCTCGTCGCGCCTCTTCGACATCGAACAGTCCCCGCCACGCACCGCGATCCTCCAGCCCGATCCCCAGAACCCCGAGTACCGCGACGTGCTCGTCGAGATCACCGAGACCAACACCGGCTCACTGGGCTTCGGAGCCGCAGTCAACTCAGACGCGGGCCTCATCGGCCAGTTCAGCTTCACCCAGCGCAACTTCGACGTCACCGACACGCCCGATTCCGTCGGCGATCTCTTCTCCGGCAAGTCTTTCCGCGGCGGCGGGCAGACATTCAACATCGCTGTCCAGCCCGGCACAAGAACCAGCAATTACTCCATCTCCCTCGGCGACAACTCCATCAATGACTCCACCATCGGCGGCAGCATCTCCGGCTACCTCCGCACGCGAGACTACGACGAGTTCAACGAAGAAAGACGCGGCATCAACGCCGCCATCACCCGGCGCTTCGGCGAGCGCTGGCGCGGCTCGCTCGATCTCCGCTACCAGTCCATCGAGATCACCGAGATCGAGGCCTCCTCGCCAACGGACGTCTTCGCCTCCGAGGGCGAGAACCTCCTCTCCGGCATCGGCTTCGGACTCCGCCGCACCACCGTCCCGCCCCAGGAAGTCTTCCGCCCGACACGCGGCTCGATCACCGAGATCGGCGTCGAACAAGTTGGCGCCCTCGGCGGCGACTTCGACTTCACCAAACTCTCAGCCGAGCACTCCGTCTTCCTCTCAATCAACGAGGACTACCTCGGCACCAACACCGTCCTCCGACTCAACACCCGCGCCTCCTTCATCCCGCAGGATTCGGGCGACGTCCCCACCTTCGAACGCTACTACCTCGGCGGCAAATCCTTTAGAGGCTTCGACTACCGAACCGTCGGGCCACGCGGCGTGCGCAACGACAACGGCCAGCCCAGCCCCGACGCCATCGGTGGCACGTGGTCATTCTTCTGGGGCGCCGAGATCCAGCAACCAATCCTGGGCGACAGCCTCGCCCTCGCCTTCTTCATCGACACCGGCACCGTCAACGACGAATTCTCCTTTGACAACTACCGCGTCAGCATCGGCACGGGCCTTCGCCTCTATGTGCCCCAGCTCAGCCCAGCGCCGCTCGCCTTCGACTTCGGCTTCCCCATCCTCAAAGAAGACACCGACGAGGAGCGGCTCTTCACTTTCGACATCGATCTGCCCCTCTAAACCCGCCGAACCCCGCGCCCAAACCAATCGCCGCCCGACCGGTACAATCACCGGAACGACACGCACAAGGACACGGAGGCCCGCATGAAAACCAACACCCGCCTTGCCGCCATCACCGTCGGCGTCACACTCGTCGCCGCCATCGCCGCCGCACTGGGAGCCGGCGTCGCCACGAGCAGGCAGGCCGCGCCGACCACCGTCGCGGTCGTCGACATCGACAAGCTCAGCACCTCGCTCGAAGAGTTCAAAGTCCCCCGCGAGCAGTTCATCGCCAAGCAGAATGCCTGGTCCGAAGAACTCCGGGGCCTCCAGACGCGCCTAACCAGCCTCACCGAAGAGCTCGAACTCATCCCCGAAGACAACACCGACGCCCGCATCAACAAAATCATCCAGCGCACAACCATCGAGAGCGAGATCAAAACAAAGGGCCAGCTCTTCCAGCAGGCCTCCGACCTCGACCAGGCCAAGCTCTTCAAACGCATGTACGACAAGATCGCCGACGGCGCGACCCGCATCGCCAAGCGTGACGGCGTCGACATCATGATCGTCGACGACCGCATCTTCGCCATCCCCGCCACAAACCGAGCCGCCCAGTCCCAAATGCTCGAAAGCAAGAAAATCCTCTTCGCCTCCGAGACCGTCGATCTGACCGATGAGCTCCTGACCATGCTCAACAACGAATTCAGCGCAGGCAAGTAATGACACAAACCGCCGACCACCAGCTCAGCATCACCTCGGGCGAGCTGGCCTCGTTCCTCACTGGCGATCTCGTCGGCCCGTCCGACATCACGCTCACCGGCATCGAATCGCTCGCCAGCGCCAGCCCAACCGACCTCAGCTTCATCCGCTCGGCCAGCTACGCCAAAGAAGCCGCGACCTCGGCCGCCGGCGCGATCCTCGTCGCCCGCGGCATCAAGATCCCCGAAACCGACAAGGCCCTCATCTTCGTCGATAACCCCGACCAATCACTCGTGGGTCTGCTCCTCTCTCTCCGCACCCAGCGCCTTGGCGCCGAAACCACCGGCGTCCACCCAACCGCGGTCATCGACCCCTCCGCAACCCTCGACCCGACCGCCATCGTCGGCCCAAACGCCATCATCGAGCGCAACGTCACCATCGGCGCCAATACACGTATCGATGCCGGGGCCGTCATCTCCGCCGGCTGCACCATCGGCAACAACTGCCGCGTCGGCGCCAACGTCGTGCTAGGCGGCGAGGGCTTCGGCTACATCACCGACAAGTCCACCGGCACGCACACGCACCTGCCGCACGTCGGCATCGTCGCCGTCGAAGACAACGTCGAGATCGGGCCCGGCACCTGCATCGACCGCGCCAAATTCGGTACCACGCGCATCGGCCAGGGCACCAAAATCGACAACCTCTGCCAGATCGGACACAACGTCACCATCGGCAAAGACTGCCTCATCTGTGGCCTCGTCGGTATCGGAGGCTCTGCCATCATCGAAGACGGCGTCGTCATCGGCGGACAGACCGGCCTGGCCGACAACATCACCGTCGGCAAAGGCGCCCAGCTCGCCGCCCGCGGCGGCATCCTCTCCGACATCCCCGCCGGCGGCATCTATGTCGGCAGCCCCGCGCGCGAACGATCACAGGCCTTCCGCGAGTTCGCCGCACTCAAACGACTCGCCGACCCCAAACGCAAGAAGCCCAA
>CAXBOF010000381.1:0-3175 GCA_963977205.1 uncultured Phycisphaera sp.
ATCGCCGGTGTAGGAACGACGGGCTCGGAAGAGGACGAGTTCCAGCCCAGTCAAGAATACACAAAGGCCAAGAACACCACGCGTGTGAGTCGGCTGCCCGATGACGATTTCACTGAGGCGATGCAGGTTGCTTTGAGCTGGATCGAGCGAAACGCGCAGGCTGTGCAGCAGAAGGCACTGGCGACGGGCACCGCGGCCTTCGACGCTTTCCTGCGCACAGTCACGTCGATTTTCTACATCGGGTTCACGCTTTTCCTGACAGCCTTTTTCTTCTTCTTCATCTCATCGGGCTACGGTCGATTCCTCGATTTCTCGCGGAAATTCATCCCCGAAGAACACAGCGACTTCACACTGCACCTCCTCAAGCGGTTCGACCAGGTCGTCTCGGGCTTTATCCGCGGGCGGCTGACGATTGCGTTCATCCAGTCGATCGTCTTCTCGCTCGGGTACTGGATCATCGGCGTGCCCGCGCCGATCCTGCTGGGTGTCGCGGTGGCCCTGCTCTCCATCGTGCCCTACGCGGCTCTGGTGGGTATCCCGATCTCGATCGCGCTTCTCTGGCTCGAAGAGCGCACGGGATTCCGCGGCGGCGTTGCCTGGACACTTGGCGCTCCGGTGGTGTTCTACTTCATCGGGCAGGCGCTGGATGACTACGTCTGGACGCCATTGATCCAGGGCAAATCGACGAACATGGATACGCCGACCATCCTGTTCGCCACGCTCGCCGGCGGTGCGCTCATGGGTGTCTACGGCCTGTTACTGGCGATCCCGCTGGCCGCGTGCATCAAGATCCTGCTCGAAGAGATCTTCTGGCCCCGCTTCCAGGAATGGATCGCCGGCAAACGCCCCGATTTCCTGCCGATCGATAAGGATTAGCGAGGGGCTTCCTCCTTCTCCCAACTGGGGAGAAGTTGCCCGCCAAGCGAGCGGATGAGGATCTCTGCTTTGCCGCGCCGGAGTCGAACGAGCGAAAAGGCAAAGAGCCCTCACCCCAGCCCTCTCCCCAAATGGGAGAGGGAGCAAAACGCAAAGCTTCTATTGCATTTCGGTTTCAATCCGGTGAACAGCTTTACTTCGCGTTGATGTACCGCTCGGGCACCGGGTTGCGATCCTCGGGCCACTGCTGGTCCCAGAGGATGGTGTAGACCTTCCATTCGCCCTCGGCTTTCACGAGCTGGATCGAGTTGATGCCCTTGACGTGCTGGGCTTCACCATCTGCGTTGGTGTAGCTGCCCTCGTAGGAGCTGAAAGCGTGGGCGATCGTGCCGTAGATCTCGAGCGTGCGACCGATCTCCGATTCCGTAAAGCCTGATTGTTCAAGCAGCGTGATCGACCGGTCGGCGTACTCGGTCGGTGTCATGGTGGCGGGGGTGAACGCGTTGAACTCGCGCGAGGTGGGCTGCATCGAGCAGAGGCGCGCGTCCTCGGCGAAAACTGCAGCCATCCGCTCCCGGTCGCGCTTCTGCCCGACCGGGCCCGAGATCGAGGCATAGAGCTCGGTGATGACCGCGTCGATCGCTTCGAGATCCTCGGCTGCGACCTCGGGCATGCGCTGGGCGTCTTCGGGCTGGAAGAGCTCCGTCGCGGTCCAGCCGCCAGCAGTCAGTGCGCCCAAGCCGATCAGTGCCGCCGCGACTTTGCGATTCATGGATTTACTCCGGTATGAGTCAGTTTCAGCGCCTCGGGATCACTTTCGCTTCTTGCGCTGCTTGAATCTCTTACTGCTGGACGAGCCTTTGGTTGAGCCCTTGGCGTTCATTCCGGGCAGGCCCGACATGCCGGGCATCATGCCCTCAAGCCCGCCGCCGGCTGCGAGCTTCTTGACGGCCCCGATTTTGCCGCCGGCGCCCAGCCCTGCCATCTGCTTGCTCATCTGGCTGACCATACCAAACTGCTTGACGACCTGTCCGACCCGAGCCTGGTCGCCGCCAAAGCCCTTTGCGATGCGGCGCTTGCGGGAGTTGTCGATGAGCTTGGGTTTGCCCCGCTCGTCGGGCGTCATGGATTTGATCATCGCCTCGACGCGGTCGAGTTCTTTCTCGTCGATCTCGACGTTCTTGAGCGCCTGCCCGACGCCCGGGAGCATGCCCAGTAGCTGCTTCATGGGTCCCATCCGCCGCAGCGTCTTGAGCTGCTTGAGGAAGTCGTCCATGGTCATCTCGCCCCGGGCCATCTTCTCCTGAAGGGCCTCGGCTTCTTCTTCGCTGACTTCCTGCTGCGCCTTCTCGACGAGGCTGAGAATGTCGCCCATGCCAAGAATGCGGCCTGCGATGCGCTCGGCGTTGAACTGCTCGATCGCGTCGAGCGTCTCGCCCGTGCCGATGAACCGGATCGGGGCGCCGGTGACTTCCTTGACACTGATCGCCGCGCCGCCGCGGGTGTCGGAGTCGAACTTACTAAGGATGACACCATCGACCGTGAGCTTCTGGTGGAAAGCCTTGGCGCTGGTGACCGCGTCCTGCCCCGTCATCGCGTCAACGACAAGGAAGATCTGGTGCGGCTGGAGCGCGGTGTTCACGCTGTGCAGCTCGCCCATCAGCTCGTCGTTGATGTGCAGACGCCCGGCGGTGTCGAGGATGAGGACGTCGACGTCTTTCTCACGCGCGGCCTTGAGCGCGTTCTGGCAGACCTTCACCGCCACGCCCACGGCCTTGCCGTACGCGTCGCACTTGTCGGGCTCGGCGTAGAAGTGAACCGGCGCACTGCCCGACATGCCATTGGCCTGCTTGGCGACGATCTCGAGCTGCTCGACAGCCGCCGGGCGCTGGAGGTCGGCGGCGCAGAGCATGACGCTTCGGCCTTGTTTCTTGAGGAAGGCCGCCAGTTTGCCGCAGGTGGTCGTTTTGCCCGAGCCCTGCAGCCCGCACATCATGACGACGGTGGGGCCGGGCGCGATCTTGAGGATGCCCGGGTTCTCCGACTCGCCGCCCAGGAATGCCACGAGCTGCTCGTGGACGATGCCGATCATCTCCTGCCCGGGCTTGAGGCTCTTGGTCACCTCGCGCCCGACGGCCTCCTGCATCACCCGGTCACAGAACGTCTTGACGACGTCGTACTGCACGTCGGCTTCGAGCAGCGAGGTCTCGACCTCGGCCATCGCCTCGCGGACGTTGGCCTCACTGATCTCGGCCTTGCCTGAGAGCTTGCGGAAGACGTTGTTGAAGCCGTCGGAAAG